>DATCBR010000358.1:0-3745 GCA_036511765.1 Acidobacteriaceae bacterium
CGCGGACATCAGCGAGACCTCATGCTCGCCCGAGCGGCCGCCGAAAAGAACGCCTACGCGCAGCTTCGTCCTGGCAGGGCCTGGGCTCTTCCTGTCAGCGGTCGTCTTTCTCGCCATACTGTTCTTCTTCATCGTCTCGTCAGACTACGGCATTCTTTCCTCTGCTTGTGTTGCCTTCGCAGCGTCATCTCTCACCGCCCATCCGCGCTGAAGCCTGACGTTTGCCGCTGAAGCTAGCGTCCCCGCCCGCTAAAGGAATGGATCAGGCGGCGGTCGCGCTTCGACGGCCGGCCCGGAGGCGCAACCGATGCAGGCTCATACAGGCGGCGCTGACGGGCCTCCTCTGCAAGCTTGCGGCGGGTCTCGGCGCTGGCCTCGCTCTCGCGGTAGAGCGCCTGCGCCAGCGCAGCCGACCCGCGCTTCTGGCTCAAGGCCAGGACTTCAACCTCAAAAATGCCGCCCGGTGTCTCAATGCGTAGCTGGTCGCCCACGCGCACCTCGCGGGCTGGCTTGGCGCGGTTTCCGCTGGCGACGAACTCCACCTTGCCTTGGTCGCAGGCTTGGGCGGCCAGCTCGCGGGTCTTGTAGAAGCGCGCCGCCCACAGCCACTTGTCCATCCGTGTGCCGTCCATCTCACTCCCGATCACGATCCACTGCCTTGATTCTATTGCATTTACATCCTTCAAAGTCGGGCTTAAACGTCCCCCAATCGAAGGGTTGCATGTTACTTGCCCACCCGCCCCGCATTGTTGATGCCATCGAGCAGCATAGTCACTGGCACAAACACGTCGCCGCTCCATCGAAGTAAACCATGCAACGAGAGAAGCATGAAGTTCGCTCTGACCATGTGCGGAGCGTCTGCGTTACGGCGCGCGACAAGAGGAGTGAATCGATGAAAAAGATCCATGTGACGGCGATTTGTTGTGCGGCAATGATGGCCGCGATGATGGTTCCGGTACGAGCGAAGGCGCAGGGAGCGTCGGATGACGATAAGAAGTTTCTCGCATTGGCGGCGCAGGGCGACCAGAACGAGATTGCCGTGAGCCAGGTGGCTGAACAGAAGGCGACCAACCCGGCCGTAAAGGCGTTCGCGAAGAAGATGGTCACCGAGCACAAGGCAATGACGGCCAGCATGAAGCCCTTTGCCGAGAAGTGGGGCATCACGCCTCCGATGGGGCCGGATGCCGATCACCAGAAGGAGATCGACAAACTCAAAGAGATGAATGGCGCGGACTTCGACAAGCGCTACATCAGCGACATGGTCGATGACCATGGCACCGCGCTCGACAAGTTCACCAGCGAAGCCAAGGACACCAAGGACAAGGCGTTTCAGAGGGCGGTGATCGGCGGAAAGACGAAGGTCGCCGCGCACAAGAACATGGCCTACGACCTGAAGAAAAAGCTGTAGGCATTGACAAAGACGACCACGGATTCACGCGGATCGACGCGAAGCAGGATCGAGAGGGGCGCGGCTTATAGGCTGCGTCCCTTCTTATTTGCCGTGAGAATAGCCTTGGGCACCCGGAGCGGCTGCGCCGCGAGTGGCAGCGCTAAGCCGCCCTACCGCCGTCTCTGCGTACGCAGCATCTGCGCGAAGCGCTGCTCCAGTTGCTCACGGGAGAGGATAGGCGGCGCGCCAAACTCCTGCGGCGTGGGCACAACTCCGGCAGCGCGGTCCAGCAGCTGCTCGGCGGCCTCCAGCAGCACCTCGACAGGCGTCTTGCCGGCGTAGAGAGCGATCAGCTCAATCTGGCCGCGCTGCTCCGGGCTGAGTTCCAGTTCCACACGATCAGCCTACTCGCCGCAGGGGCGGGCCAGTCAATTGATCTTTGGTAACGCGATAGAGCAAATCTCCTGAAGGCGTGCGGCGAGTCATCGTCATCCATCGCCGTTTTTCCCCAAGAAAAACGGCGCCTTTCAAAATCTGCAGCGCAACAGCATCGGGAGATTTGCTCTAAAATGGGCGTGGTTGCCGCGTTGGACAACACGCGGTTCGAGCAATTTACCCGACGGAGGGCTGGACAGCGATGGCATCGGCGATGGCAAGCATTGAGGCGTTGAAGAGCGTGCACACGCAGTTGAAGACGCGCATGGAGAAGACAGTGGAAGACTTCCGCGCCAACCTGCTCTCAACCCGCACCGGGCGCGCCAGCGTGCACATGCTGGACCAGGTGAAGGTGGACTACTACGGGTCGGACGTTCCGCTCAGCCAGGTGGCGCAACTCTCCACGCCGGAGGCGCAGCTGATCCTCGTCTCGCCGTGGGAGATGGCGATGGTGGCGCCCATTGAGAAGGCGATCCGCACCAGCAATCTGGGCTTCAACCCGATGCACGACGGCAAGGTGGTGCGGGTGCCCATCCCACCCATGAACGAAGAGCGGCGCAAGGAGACGGTGAAGCATCTGGCGGCGGTGCTCGAAGACCACAAAACCGCGATCCGCAACATCCGGCGCGATGGCAACGACCAGGTGAAGAAGGCCGCCAAAGATAAAACCATCTCCGCCGACGATGAGAAGCGGGCGAATGAAGAAATTCAGCAACTGACCGACGCCGAGATCAAGCGCATCGAAGAACTCTTCAAGGCGAAGGAAAAAGAGATTATGACGGTCTGATCTAGAGGCAGACGAGTGTGTAGCGCTGGTCTGCGGGAAAACTGCGCACCGCTTCTTGGTCCTGCGCCAAAAGCCATCCCGTAATGGCCTCTTTGATATTTGCGAGGGCTTCCTGCTCATCTTTCCCCTGAGAGATGCAGCCCGGGAGCGCAGGACATGCAATCACAATCCATCCGTCCTCGGCTTCCTCCATGGTGACGTGGACTAACATCCAGTTCTCCTTGTTTTGAGATGTAACGGCTGGACTAACGGTCCTCACCGATTAAATGTTTGAACTCGGAAAGCTCTGTGCTGCTCGCGGATCTTGTCCCGCGCCAATTCGGGCAAGCGATGAAGAAGAAGTTTGATCCCGCTCCTACCGAACACACAAACTCAGAATTGTTGTAGAAATCAGCGCTAATCTGCGGTGCAGGCAGAGTATCGACAGGTTGCGACGACTCGCGGCGCGCATTTGCGAATGCGATCAGGGGGCGAATCTTTGCCGGATCAATAAAAACATGGTCCTGACTCATGCCTCGGGTGACGACTACTCGCGTTACGGCCCCGATCTGTGGACAGGCATGGGAGCGGTCGAGCCAACGGCAACCAGCAAGCGTGATTATTAGTGTAAGAGTGAAAATGCTGATCCTGTGCATGCAGATTCGCCTACTTACGTCGTGTGGTCCAGAACAATCTTCCAGCCCTGCGCCGTCTTTTCCAGTACCAGCGAAAACATGCCGTCGGCAGGCCCGCCATCTCTCTTGCCGCGGTCCAGGTGGTACCTGCCAGTGCAGATAGCGAACCTATCGCTCAGCGGCGTCACCTCAAGCTCCGAATAAGTCAGGTTGCCCATCGATGCGCGGGTCGTATAGTCGCGCCGGTAGTCCTCGAGAATCTCCTTGTAGCCCTTATCCACCTGCCTGCCGATAAAGATCGTCTCCGGCGAGTCCTTGTAGTTGTTCACAAAGCCTTCAATGTCGCCGGCGTTCCACGCCTTCTCCTGCCCCACAATCACCTTGACCACATCGAGCTCATCGCGCGAAGCCGTGTGCAGCGGGTCGTCCTCGTTAGACGACGTTCCGGCGCGTGGAACCGTGTTCTGCGCAGACGGCCGAGCGGATGACTGTGTAGATGGCTTATCCGATGTCTGGCCT
>DATCBR010000359.1:0-10566 GCA_036511765.1 Acidobacteriaceae bacterium
GTCTGGGCCGCCTCCTCCATCGCCACATGCGCCGCAGGCGGGGCAATGGTCACGTCATATCCCCCCGAGACAATCGGGGCACGCGTGTACTCCCACGCATAGTCATCCGTCACCCGCACCAGCACCGGGATAGCCACAATCAACACGACAATGGAGAGCGCCGCCGCCTCTGGACCGTACGCACCCCCGGTAAGCCACACTGGCCCAACGGCACGCGTGTCCAGCACCGAACCGAACGAGCTGTCCCCGGCCAGCGGCAGTCCAAACAGCGCTGCGGTAGAGGCGGCCCATGCAAAGTGCAGCCCCCACGCCAGCCACACCGCGTGGGTGCGTGTCCAGCAGAGGCACAACAGCACCGTTGCCAGTATCTCCACCAGCAACCGCGTACCCTGCGGCGTGGAGTAGGGTACAGGAATCATCGCCGCGTGCACTGCTGCCACGGCCACCAATACCAGCGTCGCCCGCGCCGGCCCGGTCGCCTCGATCAGCCGCGGAAGCGCATACCCGAAGATCACAATCGCGTGCGCCAGCGTCAGCGCCGCCAGTGTCAGCAGGCTCAGGGCAAGCAGAGAATACGCCCGCGGCGCATTCCATATCTGCGCGTTCAGGGAACGCCCCAATGCCATCGGAAGTATCGATGCAACGGCCAGCCCCCACCCTATCGCCGCGCCCATCCGCCACTCCTCGCGCGATGTCGCGCGCGCCGGCAGCCCCAACGCCTCGCGCAGTCTCCCGCCGCGCCCGTCGATACTGCGCAGCATTGCTACTCCGATCACGGCCAGAAACAGCAGCAACATCGCCTGCAGCAATGGTTCGGTGTCATTCAGTCCAAATCGCAGTGCAAGGCCATTCGCCGCGCTGGTCGCAACTGCCCGCGCGCAGACCAGCCACACCATCGCCGCGGCAAACAGCGCCATCCCTCCTGTCCGCGATCGATCTCGCGTGGTTCCGATCCGGGGCCGCGGAGGAGGCGGTGCGGCAGTGCTGTTGGTCTCAGTTGGCTGCAAGAAGAAGGGCCTTTGCGGAAGTCGTATCTGCTTTCAGATGCATGGCGGCTCTCGCTCCGTTGCGGCCATGCGCGTCAGCGACGCGCGTCCGTGGTGTAGAACTGCGCAATGTTGCGGAACTTGCGGTAACGCTCTTCCAGCAGCTCATCCAACGGCTTCGCTTCAATCTGCCCAAGGTGGACCTGCAGCCGCTCATCCACCAACGCCATCGCGCAGGCAGGATCGCTCTGGCTGCCGCCCTCAGGTTCGCGCAGCACATCGTCCACGCACCCCATCTGCAACGCGCCCTCAGCCGTATACTTCAACGCCGCTGCCGCCTGCTGCTTCTTGGCCGCGTCCTTCCACATAATCGACGCGCAACCTTCCGGGGAGATCACCGTGTAGATCGCGTTCTCCAGCATCAGAACGCGGTCTGCTACCGCCAGCGCCAGTGCGCCGCCCGAGCCGCCTTCGCCAGTCACCGTCGCGATCGTCGGTACCCGCAACCGGGCCATCTCAATCAGGTTCCGCGCAATCGCCTCGCCCTGTCCCCGCTCCTCCGCTCCAATTCCGGGGTTCGCGCCCGCCAGGTCGAGAAACGTAAATACCGGCCGGCCAAACTTCTCCGCGATACGCATCGCGCGCAGCGCCTTGCGATAGCCCTCCGGGTCCGGCGAGCCGAACTTACGCGCAACCCGCTCCTTCAGCGTGCGGCCCTTCAGGTTCGCAATCACCATCACCGGCCTGCCGTGGAAGTCCGCCATGCCGCAGATCATCGCAGGGTCGTCACCGAAGCGACGGTCGCCGTGTATCTCGCTGAAGCCGGTAAAGAGTGCGTCGATGAAGTCCATCGGATAGGGGCGCTCAGGGTGGCGCGCCAGCTCTGTTCTTCGCCAGGCCTCTGGCTGCGCGCCTGCGGCCTCCATGCCTGCTTCCAGTTCTGCCATCCACACCATTGTAACGAAGAGCGCGGTCGCCCCTTCGCAGAGAGGCACAGCCCCGCCGCGCCTGCTCCCCGGTCGCATGACGTGTCTCACTTCGCAACCGCAAAGCTCTCCCTCGTGACCCGACAGTGGTACAGAGATTCCAGCCCCCCCTTGCTAGCCTCAAAAGTGGAGAACCGTATGAAGACTTTGCGCTCGCTGCTCGCGATCGCTGTGCTCGCCGCATCGGCCCACGCACAGGACGTCACCGGCACCATCATCATCAAAAAGCGCCTCACCAAGCGCAACGTCACGGCCCCAGTCTCCATCTACCAGCGAGGCGCCGTCGTCTCGCTTGGTAAAGACGCGGGACAGGATCCACTCGCCTACGAACTCGCCCACGTCGTTGTGTATCTGGAAGGCCCGGGCGAGGCGCATTCCGCAAAAGCTCCCCAGTCGCCGGCCTTCACCATGCAGCAGGTGGACCGCCGCTTTTCTCCAGACCTGCTCGTGGTCCCTGCCGGCGCCGCGGTGTCGTTTCCAAACATGGACCCCATCTTCCACAATGTCTTCTCGCTCTCCAAGCCGAAAAGCTTCGACCTCGGCAGCTACGACAAAGGCAAGACGCGGACTGTTGACTTCCCCAAACCCGGCCTGGTCTACGTCTACTGTCGCCTCCATCCCAACATGGAAGCCACGATCGTTGTCACGCCCAACCGCTGGTATGCGCGTCCGGACGCTCAGGGCCAGTACCGCATCCCCAATGTTCCGCCTGGCAAATACACGCTGGTGGCGTGGCACAAAGCCGCCGGCTACTTCCGCAAACAGATCGTGATCGATCCCAGCCACGGCGCCTCCGCCGATTTCTTCATTCCCATCGACATCGACAATGGCAACGCCATGGCCGCCGCTAACTCCATGGACATGCCGGAAGGCAGGTGACGCTTGCGCTTCCGCACACGGGCATTCCTCATCTGCTTCATCCCCTTCGCATTGCTGCTGACGGGCGGCTTCTGGATGATCCAGCGCTTTGTACAGCAGACAGTGCGTGAAGGCCTGCGCACCTCCCTGCGCGAGAACCAGCGCGCCGTTGCCGACATCACCGCTCACAGCGAACTGCAGGACAGCCATTTCCTCAGAGTCGCCGGCGAAAATCCGGCTCTGAAGGACGGCCTGCAGTTAATGGTCGCGGAGCCGCACAGTGAGAGCGCTCGCCGCACAGTCGAAGACCAGCTCCGCGAGCTTGGTCAACAGATGGGCTTCGACTTCCTGCTCGAATCCGGGCCGAACGGCGCGCCCCTCGCAGCTGTAGCGCGCAGAACGGAGAACAGCAAGGCCAGCGAGCTGGTCCCTGTGCCAGTGGCCCAGTTGGCGGGTGGAACACACGGTCTGGTGTCGATAGACAACCGCGTGCTCCAGGTGGCCTCTGTACCCATCGATCAGAACGAGGAGAACATCGGCTCTCTCTCCGTCGGTGCATACTTTGACCTCGCCCAGTTCCCCACGCCCGCCGTGCTCATCCGCGGCGGCCACGCGATAGCCTCCAACATCCCCGGCGCTCTCTCCCCTGCGATCGACGACGCCCTCGCGCACTGCGCCTCCAGCACCGAGTGCGACCTTCGCCTGAACGGCGTCAACTGGATCTCGTTACCCATGCAGAGCGGTCTTGCCGCGGGCGGCTTCGAGCTGCGCGGGCTCGTCAACGCCGACGCCGCAATTGTGCCCGTCGAGGCGACCCTCCATCA
Source organism: Acidobacteriaceae bacterium (assembly GCA_036511765.1). Taxonomy (GTDB): domain Bacteria; phylum Acidobacteriota; class Terriglobia; order Terriglobales; family Acidobacteriaceae; genus Edaphobacter. The sequence goes on from DATCBR010000359.1 coordinate 3,655, forward strand.
TCTCTTCCTCGTCGTCGGACTCGGCTCGCTCGTCGTGACTCTGCTCTGCAGCATCGTCTCGTCGCGCTCCATCGTCCAGCCCATCGCGGCCATGGTCTCCCACCTGCATGACACTGCAAACACCGGCACGCTGCCCGAGTTCGAGCGCGATCTCTCCTCGATCAGGGAAATCCAGGAGCTGATCCAGAACTACAACCGCGCCGCCGTCTCCGTGCGCGTCGCGCAGGAGACGCTGCAGGCCGCATACGTCGAATTCGTCGGCTCATTGGCCAGCGCGCTGGACGCACGCGATCCGTATACCGCCGGCCATAGCCGCCGCGTCAGCGACTACTCCCGCGTAACCGCCCTCGCCATGCGCCTCACTTCAGAAGAAGTGGAGCGCGTGCGTGTCGGCGCGCTGCTGCATGACATCGGCAAGATCGGCGTGGCCGATGCCGTGCTGCAGAAGTCCGGCCGCCTCACCGACGAGGAGTTCGCCGAGGTAAAAAAACACCCCGTCGTCGGCAAGCATATCCTCCAGGGAGTTCGTGGTCTGGCGCCTTATCTTGCTGCCGTCGAACTGCATCACGAGAACTGGGACGGCAGCGGCTATCCCGCCGGCCAGATAGGCGAACAAACGCCGGTCGAGGCCCGGATCATCCACGTCGCCGACGCCTACGACGCCATGACCTCCGACCGCTCCTATCGCCGCGGCCTCGCGCATGAGCGTGCGGTCGAAGTGCTGCGCGAGTACTCCGGCATTCAGTTCGACCCCACCATCGTGGATCTGTTCGCCCGCCTGCCGCGCCACCTGTTGCGTCCGCGCCGCGAATCCACGCCTCAAGAGAACCCCGAGCGCCTCCCGGAGTGGGAGGTCGCATGGTAAGGACCGCTGTCACTCTCGCAATCGCCGCATCTCTTGCTTGCGGATGCTGCGCCGCGCAGGAAGCGGACCGCGGCATCGATCTGCGTACGACGCTCACCGTGGAGCCAGTCTTCTCCAGCACTTTGACGCACACCCCTCGCTATGGATCGACGGGCGCAGTGGGCTTCCGCGCGATCGCATATCCCACCCTCAAGTTCGACAGCCACTGGACCGCCACCGCCGCATGGGAAGGCATTACGCATCCTTATTTCTACGAAAGCTTCGCCACCTCCGGTTATGGCTTCAAGGGCTATCTGCTGCAGGCCAGCCTGAACTACACACGCGTCTCACAGAAGGGATCGTTGATGGTTCGCGCTGGACAGATGACCAGCGCCTTCGGCTCCTTCCTGCTGCGCTACGACGACGCCGACAACCCTCTCGCCGGAATGCCGCTACAGTACGGCTACTATGGCGCCGTCTCCGCGGAGGGGCTGGCAGCCGCGGAGATGGATGCTACCCGTGGCCGCTTCGACGGCCGCGTGCAGTTCGCCAACTCCTCACCCGCCAACCCCCGCAGCATCTTCGACCATGACCAGTACGGCAACTGGGCCGGCGGCGGCGGCTACACCATCCGCCAGGGCTTCCGCATCGGCGCATCGGCCTATCGCGGCCCATATCTCGACCGTCACTTCGAATACTTCTTTCCCGGCGAAGCCAACCCCAACACGCTGCCTGCGCATGCACTGGGCTTCGACGTCCAATGGGCGCGCGGTCATTGGAACGCGCAGGGCGAGTGGCAGCAGTTCGTGATGCCTTATAAGCTCATCACCACCTTCCGCGAGCAGACCGGCTACGGCGAGATCAAGCGCACGCTCGGCCCACACTGGTACACCGCCGCGCGCATGGGTTACTCCAGCGCGAACGCCTCAGGCAATGCAGAACGTTTTGAAGCCGCCGCCGGCTTCCGTCCAGGCAGGTCGGAGCTCATCAAGATGGACTACGAGTACGACCACCTCAGCTCAGGCGCCAACCCCTCGAACCACACGCTGTCCATCCAGTTCGTCGCCACGCTGCATCTCTCGCACGCGGAGTAGGCCCGCGCATCGGGACCCAGCCTTAGCCGATCACCCTCACCCCACCGCGCCCCACCAGCTCCTCCACGCGATCGATGAACAGCCTGTCCGCGCTGACGGCGACGCCCTGCGGCTCCAGCACCGCGCAGAACTCGCCCGGCTCTTCCAGATCGAGCAGCAGCTTGCCTTTTCCCGGCGCAGCGGAGAATATCCCTTGCAGCTTCTCCAGTAGCGCTGCGTCTGAGCTGTGCAGCGGCACTTTTATCCGCAATGCCTCCGGCAGCTTGAGCGTCACATCCTCCAGCGCCTGAATACTGGAAAGCGACAGCTTGGGCGCCGAATCCTCTTCCCCGCGCAGCGCACCGCGCACCAGCACCGGCACCTCGATCTTCAGCTTCTCCGCCAGCTTCTGATACGCGCTTGAGAATGCGATCAGCTCGATCTTGCCTACCGTGTCCTCGAGCGTTGCCTGCGCATACATCTCACCCGACCGCTTCGATTTCGCCACCTTAAGTCCCGTAATCACTCCGGCAATCTGGACCTCATTCGGCGGCTCGCCGCCTCCGCGCCGGAAGAGCTGCGGCTCAGGCTTCATCTCGCACGCCGTCGCCGTGTCGACCACCTTCAGGTTCCGCAGCTTCTCGCGATACTTGTCCAGCGGATGCCCGCTGACGAAGAAGCCCAGGACCTCTTTCTCATTCTGCAGCCGCGTGTGCTCGTCCCACTCCGGCGCCGGAGGCAACGCCTCAGTTTGCGCGTGCGCAGCCGACTCATCCGCATCGAAAATCCCGAACAGCCCATGTTGCCCGGCCGCCAGGTCCTTTTGCGACTTCTGCGCCCGCTCCATGGCCTTGTCCAGCGCCGCGAAGACCTGACCACGCGGCCCGAACGCGTCCATCGCGCCTGCCTTGATCAGCGATTCCAGCACCCGCTTGTTCAGCAGGCGCAGGTCTACCTTCTCGCAGAACTCCCACAGACTAGCGAAGCCCGCGCCGCCTTCCTTCTTCAGCGCTTCGCGCGCGCTCAGAATCGAAACGATCGCATTGTGGCCCACGTTTTTGATCGCCGCCAGCCCGAAGCCGATCGCCTCGCCTGTCACCGCCTTCACCGGAGTAAAGTTTGCGTCCGAGACCTGCACATTCGGCGGCACCACCGGGATATTCATCTCGCGGCACTCGGAGATGTACTTGACCACATTCTCCGGCTTCGACGTTTCGCTGGTCAGCAGCGCGGCCATGAACTCGACAGGATAATGCGTCTTCAGCCACGCCGTGTGGTACGCCAGCAACGCATACGCGGCCGAGTGCGACTTGTTGAAGCCATAGCCCGCGAACTGCGCCATCAGATCGAAGATCTTCCCGGCAACATCCTTGGGATGCTTGTTCGCGGCGGCCCCGGACATGAAGCGCTCCCGCTGCTTCTGCATTTCTACAACGTCTTTCTTCCCCATCGCGCGGCGCAATAAGTCCGCTTCACCCAGCGAGTAGCCCGCCACGACGTTGGCGATCTGCATCACCTGCTCCTGGTAGACCATCACACCGAGCGTCTCGCGCAGAATGGCTTCCATCTCCGGCAGGTCGTACTCCACCGCGCGGCGACCCCATTTGCGCTCGATGAAGTCGTCGATCATCCCCATCGGGCCGGGACGGTAGAGCGCGTTCAAGGCCGTCAGGTCTTCCACGCGGTTGGGCTTGTACCGCCGCAACACATCGCGCATACCGCTCGACTCAAACTGGAATACGCCCGACGTCAGCGCGCGGTGAAAGACCTGCTCGTATGTCTGCACGTCATCCAGCGGGATCGTTGCAAGATCGAGCTCCAACCCTTTCGTTGACCGGATCAGCTTTAGCGTGTCGTCGATCACGGTCAGCGTCGTCAGGCCCAGGAAGTCCATCTTCAGCAGGCCCATCTTCTCGACCGACTTCATGTCGTAGGACGTGACGATCGCCTCGTCCTTCGTGCGGGTGACCGGCACAAGCTCCGCCAGCGGCTTCGGCGCAATCACTACGCCCGCAGCATGCACACCCGCGCCGCGCACCAGCCCCTCCAGCCTTAGGGCCGCATCGATCAGCTCGCGAATCTTGGGATCTTCATACGCGGCGGCCAGTGGCGGAGAGTCCTTCAGCGCCTGCTGGATCGTAATGCCGATCGTAGCCGGGATCAGCTTGGCGATGCGATCGACCTCGCCGTACGGCATGTCCAGCGCGCGGCCTACGTCCTTCACCGCAGCCTTCGCCGCCATGGTGTTGAACGTGATGATCTGCGCCACCTGATCGCGACCATACTTCTGCTGCACGTACTCGATCACCTCGCCACGCCGGTTCATGCAGAAGTCGATATCGATATCGGGCATCGACACGCGTTCCGGGTTCAGGAAGCGCTCGAACAGCAGCTCATTTTGCAGCGGGTCGATGTCCGTAATCTCCATGCAGTAAGCGACCAGCGAGCCCGCCGCCGATCCGCGCCCCGGCCCCACCGGAATTCCCTGCTCGCGCGCAAAACGGATGAAGTCCCACACGATCATGAAGTAGCCGGGAAACTTCATCTGCTTGATGCAGTCGATCTCGCGATCCAGCCGCGTTTCGTACTCAGGAATCGTCTTCTTCAGCAGCCCATTGGCGCGCAGATGCTCGATCGCCGTCGCCTTCCGCTTCTTCAGGCCTTCGCGGCACACCTGCTCGAAGTAACTGTCCAGCGTCTCGCCCTCCGGCACCGGAAACGCCGGGAACGGATTGTCCACCTTGCTCAGCTTCAGGTTGCAGCGCTCGGGAAACTGCATCGTCCCGCTCACCACATGCGGCGCATGGGCAAAGAGCCGCGCCATCTCCTCGGCGGACTTGATGTAGAACTCGTTGGTGTCGAACTTGAACCGCTTCGGGTCATTCATCGACCCCGCCGTCTGCACGCACAGCAGAATCTCGTGCGCCCGGCTGTCGTCGGCGGAGATGTAATGCGAATCGTTCGTCGCAATCAGCGGAATCTCCAGTTCCTTCTCCATGCGGAACATCGCATCGCACACCTGCTTGTCCGGCCCCAGCTGGTGGTCCTGAATCTCCAGGAAAAAGTTGCCCTTGCCGAAGAGCTCGTGATACTCGCCAGCGACCCTCTTCGCCGCGTCGTAGCGCCCGCCCATGATGTTCTCGGCCACCTCGCCCGCAAGGCACCCGGAAAATCCGATCAGCCCGGCCGAGTGCTTTGCCAGAAACGCCTTGCTCACGCGCGGCTTGCGATAAAACCCATGCAGCGCCGCCTCGGACGTAAGCCGCACCAGATTGCGATAGCCCTCTTCGTTCTCCGCCAGCACCAGCAGGTGGTTGTACTTCAGGTCAGGATTCGGCGCAGCTCGATGGTCCTCTTCCTTGCAGATGTAGAGCTCGCAACCCAGGATCGGCTTAATGCCCTTCTCCTTCGCCGAGTTGAAGAAGTGCACCGCACCGTAAATGTTGCCGTGGTCCGTCATCGCCACGGACGTCTGTCCCAGCCCGGCAACGTGCGCAACGAGTTTGTCCACGTCGCAGGCGCCGTCCAGCAGCGAATAGTCCGTATGCAGATGCAGGTGAGTAAATTCGGCGGGCATGAACCTATCTTAAGTCCGCGACTCCGGAGTTTGGGCAGCCCATTTCACCGCACAATCATGCGCACAGCGAGGAAAACCGGGGACAAAACTGTACGCTTACTGGTCCAGGCCGAGGAAGATCATCAACGCAGCGTTCACTCGATGCATCGTTGCTTCATCAAGCGAACCAATGACAGCGCCAATCCGCTGCGTGCGAATAGTCTGAACATTGTCAGCCATGACCTCGGAAGGCTTGCGCAGCCCATTGCGATCATCTGGTACGACGATTATCCGGATGTTAGGTGCACGCAGCAGATCGCTCGTAATCAGAGCAACTGTAACGTTCTCGGTCTCCGGATAGACCCAACGTTGGAGAACAAGGGCCGGACGAGGCTTGCTGAAATCGCCCAGACAATGCGACCGTAACGACATCGCCGCGCTTCAGATCCATCCGCGTAGCGCATCCTCATCAGGATCGGGGCGGTCTGCTGAATCCGTTTCGCGGTCGCGCTCCGCGATCCTCGCCATCTGCCGCCGGTACTCAACCTTGAACTCCGCCGTGGAAGTGTCAGGCAAAGAAAACGATACCTGTCTCACGGATATCGTCTGCTCTCCTCCGTGATGTGCGTGACTCGCCATACCGACATTCTATACATCCCGAAAGTCCGGTACCACCGCCGCCTGCTTTGGTCCCTCCGTTCTAAAATCATGCCCAGCCATGTCCGGCATCTTCTTCCTCGACTCCCTCCGCCGCGCCGCCCGTGAGCGCGCCCGGCTGAAGCGTGTCCACGCCGCGCACAGCTCTTGCTGGTAGACCAACTACGGCTAGCTCACCAGCCCCGTCGCCAGCTCCACATACAGCTCCACGCACTCCAGCAACTCCTTCTTGCTGATGCGCTCGTCAGGCGTATGCGCCACGTGGATCGACCCCGGCCCCAGCAGAAACGGCTCGCCCCAGTTCGTCAGCGACGGGATGTCCGTCGCGAACTTCGCCACCATCGTCGGCAGCTTGCCCACGCGCCGCATCCGCACGGCGGCCAGGTCCAGTGAGAACGTCACCTCCGCGCGCCCCGCCACCACACGTTCAATCTCGCCTTTCAATTCCTCCGAAGGCCCCACGGTCCGGATCAGCAGATGCGCCTCCGCCTTGTCCGCAATCACGTTCGGCGCGTGGCCGCCGGAGATCAACCCCACGTTCAGCGTTGCCGGCCCGATCTCGGGTTCCACCGGCAGCGGCATCGCCAGCACATCATGCAACGCCAACACCAGCTTCTCAATCGCAGACTCGCCCAGCTCCGGATACGCCGAGTGCGCCATCCTCCCCTTTGCCCGCAACTCTACACGCAGCGCGCCTTTCGTAGCGATGGCCAGTCGATTGTCCGTCGGCTCGCCGTTAATCAGGAAGCGCGAGCCGCGCGGGTTCGCATTCGCCACCTTCG
>DATCBR010000360.1:0-20089 GCA_036511765.1 Acidobacteriaceae bacterium
AATGGAGGGTCAGTAAAGTAAAGCGCGCCGTCCGATTTGTAGACCAGGTCGTTGGGGCTGTTGAATCGCTTGCCGTCGTAGCGGTCCGCCAGCACCGTGAACTGGCCATTCTTTTCCAGTCGCACAACGCGGCGATTGCCCTGCTGATCGATGGTGAGGCGGTCCTGAGAATCAAGCGTGAGGCCGTTGGAGCCCGGCTGGCTGTACTCGCCGATGTCCGCGCCGCTATAGCCGCTGTTCGTCATAAAAACTGAGAGCGCCCCATCTTGTGTCCATCGATAGATGACGTTGTTGTACGGGTCGCTGAAGAGTAGATAGCCATTTTTGTCCTTGGTCTTTGGCACCCATAGGGGGCCCTCGGTGAATCGGAAGCCGCCAGCGAGCTTTTCGACGACGGCATCGCGCGGAACGATTGCGTCGATTGCTGGATCGGTCCGCAGCACCTGTGCCGGCGTGCGGCTGTGAGCTACATTGGGTGAATCCTGCGTGCCTTGTGCAAAGGCGGGAAGAGCCGCGGCTGCGAACACAAGCGCGAGGAGCAAGCGAAATACGAAGAGGCGCGATGCTTTCGTCATGGCGATGTACCTTACCTTTTACTGCGAGATATAGTACCCGATTGGCAATCTGTGCCACGAGCAGATGGAGAGGATTGAGACCCTCTGCTGCCAGTCGGAAGGCCCCTGTCAGTAAATAATTCTGTTTTGCGTTTGTTTCTATTGCGCGGGCTGGATGGCGTCGCCGATCAGCAGAATGACAGGGGCGGGGCCAACGGCATCGTCGCTAAGCGTGGCCAGCGTGGCGCGATGGATGTGTTCCAACGGCGTGCTAGCCTTCGAGACGGCGACGCATGGGGTTGCGGGCGGAAGGCCAGCGGCGATCAGTTCCTCGGCGAGCTGGCGGAAGCGGCGGCCGGGCATGTAGACGACGAGGGTGGCGTCGGGCGGGAAGGCACCCTGCCATTTGGGCGTCAGCTCAATCTTCACTGGCTCGCCGTTGGCGCGGCGGGCATGGTGCGCTGTCGCGAAGATCAGCTTCGAGGCGGAGCTGCGATCGGTGAGCGGCGTCTTGAGCGCGGCGGCGACGGCGAAGGCGGCGGTGATGCCGGGGACGATCTCAAAGGGTAGGTTGTGCTCAGTGAGAAAGGCAATCTCCTCGGCGGCGCGGCCGAAGACGAGCGGGTCGCCGGACTTGAGGCGGAGGACGGACTTGCAAGCGCTCGCGTGTTCGAGCATCAGGTCATGGATGCCGGCTTGTGTGATGCGCGGCTGGCCGCAGCGCTTGCCCACGTAGATGATCTGCGGCGGATGCTGGCGCGTAGCTGATGTTGCGAGGGCGAGGACTTCGTCGGAGACGAGATCGTCGGGCAGGATGACGTCGGCGGTCTCGAGCAGGCGCAGCGTGAGCAGCGTGAGCAGGCCGGGATCGCCGGGGCCGGCGCCGGCGAGATAGACGGTGCCGGGCTTGGCTAAATCCGAAATGCGGGGGTCTCTCGACTCAGCGCTGCGCGCCTCGATCGAGATGACGGCATCTTTGGAAGGATCGGGCATCGGTGGCGTCACCGATCTTCGACTTTGCGCGGATTGGTTGCGGCGTGCTCGCGGGCGAGGGTGCGTGAGGGGCAGGCCGAGTAGCTGCAGACCTCGCGGCTGGCGAGGGTGTGGAGGAGCTGGTTGCGGGATTCGTTCAGCGGTTCCATCTGCAACACTTCGCGGCGGAGGTTGCCGAGTTCGGCGAGCCAGTCGCCGGCGTCGAGCGGGAGCAGCTCATTGATCTCCTTGCGCAGGCGCTGGGCTAATGCCGGTGAATGCCCGGCGGTGGAGATGGCGATCTGCAGATCGCCGCGGCGCACTACCGATGGGAAGTAGAAGTCGCAGAAGGGCGGGTCGTCGACGGCGTTGATCAGCACGCCTGTTGCTTCGGCCTCGGCGAAGACCGCCCGGTTGACGGCGGGGTTGTCGGTTGCAGCGACGGCGAGGAACTGGGCAGCGCCGGAGTTGCTGAGGTCGCCGGGCGCGTACTCGCGGAGATGGAGAGTGATCTCGCCTGCGTCGGCGAGCGCGGCAATGCGTTCATTCGCCTTCGGCGCGATCACCGTGACGCGCGCGTTCGCCGCCAGCAGCGATTCGATCTTCGACTCAGCCAGCTTGCCCGCGCCGATGACGGTGCAGGGGCGCGCGGTGAGCTTGAGGAAGATGGGGAAGAGGGACATTGCCTTCAGCTTACTCTGCGGGTGCGAATCGCCCGGCGGCGGGTGGCGCGTCGCGCTCGACGGGCGGGAGCCAGGTGCCGTTGAGCTGGGCGCGGATGCTGTCGTCGTCGTGGCGGGCGAAGTATGCGCGGAGGTCTTCGCCGGGCGAGCGAGCCGCGAGGTAGGCGCGCAGCAGGCGCTCGATGGCCTCGGGGCAGTCCTCGGCGGCGGCGCGGTAGCCGACCTGGCGGGCAATAGCAGCGTATTTGCCGACAGCCCCGCCGACGCAGAAGTAGAAGGCGTCGACCATCTTGCCGTCCTTCTTGATCTTCTTACCTTCGAGGCCGATGTCGGCGATCCAGCTCTGGCCGCAGGAGTTGGTGCAGCCGGTGACGTGCAGCTTGATCTGCTGGTCGAAGCCGGGGAGGCGGTCCTCCATCTCGGCGGTGAGCCATTTGGAGAAGGCCTTGGTCTCGGCGATGGCGAGCTTGCAGAACTCAGTCCCAGTGCAGGTGATGGCGCCGCGGAAGAAGGGCGTGGACTCGACGCGCAGGTCCATCTCGCCGAGCTTGTGGACGAGCTCGCGGGCGCGGTCGTTGGGCACGTTGACGAGCACGATGTTCTGCATGATGGTGGCGCGGAGCTGGCCGTCGCCGTACTGCTCGGAGAGATCGGCGAGCTGGACTAATTGATCTCCAGAGAGGCGGCCGCCGAGGACGCTGGCGCCGACGGCGGAGAGGCCGGGCTGCTTCTGCGGCGTGATGCCAACGTGGTCGCGGTAGATGTCGTCGGGGACGATGTCTTCGGCGAGGGGCGAGGGGTCGAGTTTGTAACCGAGCTTGGCCTCGACGGCTTCGAGCATGGTCTCGGCGGTCCAGCCGTGGCGCATGAAGAGGTACTTGATGCGGGCGCGGGTGCGGTTCTCGCGCAGCTCGGCGGAGTCCTTGAAGATGCGGAGGACGGCCTCGACCACGGCGTAGGCCTTGTCCTGCGGGATGAACGCCGGGATGCGCACGGCGATGTGCGGCTCCGTCGAGAGTCCGCCGCCGACGCGCAGCGTATAGCCGACCTCTTCCAGGCCATTGACTTCGCGCTTGATGGCCGTGAGTGCCACGTCGTTGATCTCCGGGTAGGAGCACCAGAGCGGGCAGCCGGAGACGGTGACCTTGAACTTGCGCGGCAGGTTGACGAACTCGGGGTTGCCGGTGAGGCCGCGCGCGAGCTGCTGGGCGAGCGGGCTGCCGTCGATGAGTTCATGACCGGCTGGTCCATGGGGGAGGAGGCCGGCCAGCGGGCAGCCTGTGACGTTGCGCATGACGTCGCCGCACGCGCCTTTGGAGAACAGCCCGACAGCGGCGACCGCATCCACCACTTCCACCAACCCCTGCAGCGTAAGCCAGTGCAGCTGGATGTTCTGCCGTGTGGTGATGTCGGCCAGGTTGTTAGCGTATTTCTGCGTCAGCTGCCCGATGGTGCGCAGTTGGTGCGAGGTGAGCAGGCCGTTGGGCAGCGCGATGCGCATCATGAAGTACTCGGTGGCCTTGCCGTGGCCGTCCTTGCCGCCGGTTACGCCGACGCCGTCGCCCTGGGTGTAGACGCCCCACCACTTGAGGTAGAACTCGGCCCACTCGGCGGGCAGGGAATCGCGGCCCTGGCGGGCGTACTCCTTGATCTCGTTCCAGGTCTCCCACGGGTTTTTGGCGAGCTTCAGGCGCTCGGCCCGCTGGGCCTTGGTTTCTTTCGGAGTGACCGGTGCGGCTGAGGTCGCGGGCGGGATGGTTGCGGTATCGCTCATAAAAAAATCCTGGAAGATTGCTGAGTGCCGGGGCTAAACAGAATCGCCCACCGTTAAGGGGTGGGCGCGTGCGCTTCGGGGCTGTGTAGCTCCAGTTAGGAAGGGGAACACAGGCGGCGCACAGGCCCACAACAACATGTGGGACAGGAACACGCGCTCTGGCAGCACATCCTCATCTCTTATAGGCTAAATCCGCAAGGTTGCCGCGTCAATAGCGCAGCTTCAATCCGCTTCGGTCAGTGACATCTTGTGCCGCACATCCGAGCCGCGTAGCCAGAAGATCACGTCCTCGGCAATGTTGGTGGCATGGTCGGCGGCGCGCTCCAGGTTGCGGGAGACGATGATGGCGTTCAGCGCCTGGATGCTGACCTCCGGACGCTGCTGCATCGTCTCCACCAGCTCCGCCTGCACGCTGCGGTTCATATCGTCCACCTCATCGTCCAGCAGCAGCACGGAGTCGGCCATCTTCGCGTCGGCCTCCAGCAGCGCCTGGATGGCGGTGCGAATCATGACGCCGGTCTTTTCGCCCATAATTTCCATCTCCGGTGGCAGGTCAATCCTCGGCAAGTTCTTCAGCAACTGCGTCCGCTCGGCGATGCCCGCCGCCTGGTCGCCGATGCGCTCCAGGTCCCCGTTGATTTTAATGACGGACAAGATAAAGCGCAGGTCAATCGCCATCGGCTGCTCCTTGGCAAGCAGGTCGTAGGCCATGTCATCCACCGTGGTCTCGGCGGTGTTCACGGCGTCTTCGATTTCGAGCACGTGGTCGCACAGCGCAAGATCGCGCGCGATGTACGCCTCAATGGAGAACTCGAGCGCCTGCTGCGAGAGCGCGGCCATGGCCAGCAGCTTGTCCTTCAGCGCGGCCATTTGCTGATGAAAGTTGATGCGCGGCATGCGGTTCGCCTCCCCAGGCGGTTTACAGGGTCGGATTGCGTTTAGAGGGGGCCGCCTACGGCAACCTACACGCCTCTATTGTGACGCAGATATGAAACAGCCGTGTGAATACGAAGCAAATGGGAAGCCGGGAAGATACTCAAATCCCGCTACCGTCCAATGACTGCGTGGAGTGAATTACCGTAGCCCATCGCTACCGTCGATATCACCAACACCGCCAGCCCGCACATCACCAGCGCCTTCGTCCCCGCACTTGTCCCGCGCCATTCCTTGAACATCAGTCCCCATAATGCCGCAAATACCAGGGTCGCTCCGACGAACACTCCCCCTCCAGGGACGGCAGCTTGATCCGTTCTGCTCACACCCATGAAATAGAACAGGATCGAGAGATACCAGGCCACTCCCGCCAGCGCCGCGAAGCAGTAGTTGGCGATTAAGGTGGAGGGCGCCAGCCGGTCATAGGTCGAGGGGTCGAGCGGGTCAAAGTCCACCAGCGTATCCCCCGACGTGGCCACCGCCCGCATCGGATTCACGCCTGGTTCGCCGACGAACTGCTTTGCTGACCGGTTGCGCAGAATGAGTATCGCCGACCAGACGAGATTCGTGATGAAGCCGCCCCACAGCACGATGATCAACACCGGCAAGCTGGCCCACGTCCCGGGCCGGCCATGCGCGACCAAACGGGCCTGAGCGAGTGCGGTCATTGGTCGCCCTGCCTCCAGCCCGACACCAAGGAACAGGCCCGCCAGCCCAGACAGCGCGGCCATGGCGAGTCCTTTTGGGAAGTGGTAGTCCTGCTCTCCGGCCTCGAGCTTAACTTCGAGGGTCATCTCGAGCTCTTTACGACGGGCCGCGGCGCCGCTCAGTGCAACGCCTGCAATGGCTATGAGGCCCAGCAGGATTGAATGGATCGTTGAGTTGCCCGCCCTTGCAATCGGCCCGTACTGAAACGCAGCCAACAGGGCGGCAAATAGGATGCCGAAACCCAAAGAAATCGCGTATCCCAGCGCGATGCCAAGGTAGCGAATGGCCAGACCAAAGGCCATGCCGCCCACGCCCCAAACCATTCCGAACAACAAGGCAAGCCAGATACTGTGCGCGTCCGCCGGCCAAGCCTGGTGCAGGATGCCGCAGCAGTTAGGCACAAAGAAACACGCGGCCAGGGCAGGCAAAACGATCCATGCAGCAAAGCTTTGGACGATCCAATACACCTCCCACGACCAGCGTTTGATCTGGCGGAAGGGGATGAAGTTCGTGGCGGAGCAGAGGCCGCCGATCGCAAGCAGGATGACGCCGGAAAATGGGTTCAGTCCCAAAATGCCTCACAGAAGGTCGTAATTGCTTAATCGTACCTGAGTGTGGCCGGGAGCTTTGTGCGTCACGGAAGCATTCCGAGGACGCAGAGCAAATGGAAAGGCTGCGGCAAGAGCCGCCACACGTACAGGAGTACAGAAAGCAGGGAAGAAAAGCGCACCTGATTAATCCTTGCTTCTATCCGTGCCCATCCGTGTCAAGGCCTTCTCTGATTTGCAGGCGCGTCTAGAAGATCTGGAAGTTTACCTCGACATTCAGTTGCACGGCGACCGGCTTGCCATTCTCCATCGCGGGCTTGAACTTGTATTGCCGTACCGCTTCTACCGCTTTTCCATCCAGGCCCATGCCTACGCCGCGCAGGACCTTTACGTTCTGCGGGTTGCCACTTGTATCTACAATCAGCGTCACCGTTACCAGGCCTTGGAACTTCGCCTTACGCGCCTCTTCGGAGAACTCCGGCTCAACCTGGGTAATCAGAATCGGGCTCGACACGCCGCCGCCAATCCTGCGCAGCCCGCCGCCAAAGTTGCCACCCGAACCCGGCCCCAGTCCCGACCCGTTCCCTGAACCAATGCCTGTGCCGCTGCCATTGCCCATCGACGAGCCCATCATGTTTGAGGTCGGCATACCCAGGTTCGGCATCTTGTTATTCGCCATCTGCAGGTTGGTCTGCACCTCGATGGTCGGGTCCGGCATCTTGATCTTTGCCTCAACCGGCGCCTTCGGCGGCGTAATCTGCGTGTCGGCGAACTTCGGCAGAGCGCCCTTTGCCACCGGCGTCGGCCCCTTCTGTCCGCCGCCGCCGCCCATCGCATTCTTCGCCGGCGCCATTGGAGGAGGCGTCAGCGCTGTCAGGTCCTGTTGCTTCACCGGCGCCGCGAAATGCACATGTTGCTTCACCGCCCAACCGATGATCAGGATCAAAATTGCGTAGATGACAAACGCGGACGCCGTCGCCTTCGGGTCCTGCCTCATCTTCATCTTGTCCACTACCGGTATGGGCTTGGACTCCAGCACCAGCGGCGGCAGCTTTACAGGGAAGAAGACATCGCGCACGCTGGACCACAAGGAGGCAAACACGCCCTCCTCTTCCAACTGCATGGCGCTCGCGCTCAGCGAGGACTCGACCCCGGCCCTCAGGTGCAGGTCCTGCTCCACACGGCTATCTTCCGGAACTATCTTGTAAACCGACAATTGGTTTCGCCCTCAACCGCGGTGCGCCCCGCGCATCCGCTGCGCCCTTCCTTCTGAGATCTCGCGCGTCTCGCCGTCTCTATCCTTAATACGCTCCGGTACGGGTGCCGGTTCTTATTTTTATGGACGGCCCGCGCGGTCTCTGGCCCCGCACCACATTCTACAAAACATTTGCGCACATCACTGTCTCGTTTCTGTCACGCAAATCTACTTTCCTTGGACGCACATACCGTCCCGGAAGTCTCGTTTGCACTCCTCCTGCCTGTCCCGGAGGATGGTGTACTGGCACCTGCTGTCCAGTCGGCCATCCAGCTACAATAGAAACTTGGCGTGGCTTGCAACCGCATGGCTCACCACAGGTTGACCCGCGCAGCCCGTTCGGTTTGCGCCCCGAACCGCCAGAATCCAGAGGAACGAATGCCCGACTCACCCGACGCGAAGGCAATCCCCGCGCCTGTTATGTCCCAGCAGAAGCCGCTGAAGTCCACGTTGAACCTGCCGCAGACCGCCTTCCCCATGAAGGCTAACCTGCCGGTGAACGAGCCGCTGCGTCTGAAGGCATGGGAAGAAGCCGATCTCTACGGCCAGATCCGCCGCGCCAGCGCAGGACGCCCCCGCTACATCCTGCACGACGGCCCTCCCTACGCCAATGGTGCGATCCACCTCGGCCATGCGCTCAACAAAACGCTCAAGGACTTCGTCGTTAAGACACGCACCATGGCCGGCTTCGACGCACCCTATGTCCCCGGGTGGGACTGCCACGGGCTGCCTATCGAGATCAAAGTGGACGAGCAGCTTGGCCGTAAGAAGCTGGAGATGGACCCGGTGCAGGTCCGTCGCGCCTGCCGCGAGTACGCGCAGAAGTACCTCGACCTGCAGCGCAAGCAGTTCATTCGCATGGGCGTCTTCGGCCGCTGGCAGAAGCCCTACTCGACGATGGACGCCGAGTACGAGGCGCGCATCGTCGAGACCTTCTTCCACTTCTTTGAGAACGGCTTCGTCTACAAGGGCCTCAAACCAGTCTCCTGGTGCATTCACGACCGTACCGCGCTGGCGGAAGCTGAGGTCGAATACGAGCAGCACACCTCGCCCAGTGTCTACGTCCGCTACAAGCTGACCAGCGATCCGGCCGCGGTTGATCCCGCGCTGGCGGGCAAGCCGGTCTGCACCGTCATCTGGACAACGACCCCGTGGACCCTTCCCGCCTCGCTGGCCGTCGCCTTCCATCCTGAGATGGAGTACGTCGCGCTGAACACGCCGGATGCCATCTACATCGTCGCGCAGGCGCTGCTGTCCTCCGTCATCGTGCATACCCATCTGATGAGCGGCAAGAATCCCGCCGAGCCTGCGAGCGATGCAGATATCCTCGCGGCATTCAAAGGTTCGCGGCTCGATGGTGCAACCTTTGCGCATCCATTTCTCGATCGCACTGTCGCCGGGACCAACGCCACCTACGTCACCGCGGACCAGGGCACCGGCGCGGTGCATACCGCGCCTGCGCATGGCGTCGATGACTTCGCCACCGGCAAGCGCTACTCGCTGCCCGAGGTCCAGTACGTCGATGACTCAGGCCGCCAGATGCACACCGAACGTTTCGGCGGCGGAAGTGCCCAGCCCTACGAGGGCCTTTCGGTCTGGAAATCGAATCCCGTCATCATTGAGCTGCTCAAGGAAAAAGGCGCGCTCCTCGCCGCCGCCAGCTTCGAGCACTCCTACCCGCACTGCTGGCGCTGCCACAACCCCGTCATCGTCCGCGCCACCGAGCAATGGTTCATCGCCATGGACACGCCGATGAAGGCGGCCTCCTCTGATTCTGTCATTCTGAGCGAAGCGAAGAATCCCCGCATTTCTTCCGAAGCTCAGTCCGGTTCATCGGAGACCACCACCTTCCGCCAGCGCGCCCTCGCAGAAATCACCCGCGTAAAGTGGGACCCGTCTTGGGGACAAGATCGCATCACCAACATGGTCGCCACACGCCCCGACTGGTGCATCTCCCGCCAGCGCATCTGGGGCGTGCCCATTGCTGTCTTTCTCTGCCGCAAGTGCGGTGAGCCGCTGAAAGATGCCGCCATCAACAAGCGTGTCGTCGATTTATTTATGAAGGAGTCTGCCGACGCCTGGTACATCCGCACGCCGGAAGAGATTCTCCCGGCGGGAACGAAGTGCGCCTGCGGCCACACCGACTTCCGCAAGGAGATGGACATCCTCGATGTCTGGTTTGAGTCCGGCGCCAGCTCCCACGCTGTGCTGGACGTCGATCCCGACACGCAGCAGGTCCCCGGCGATCCCGACCCCCCAAACGTAGATCCGCGCGCCGACCTCTACGCCGAGGGCGGCGACCAGCACCGCGGCTGGTTCATGTCCTCGCTGCTCTGCGGCATCGGCATGCACAACCGCGCGCCCTACAAGATGGTCGCGACCTACGGCTGGACTTTAGACGAGCAGGGTCGTGCGCTGTCCAAATCGCTCGGCAACTTCATCGACCCCAACCTGGTGATGGACTCGCTGGGCGGCGACATCGTACGCCTGTGGGTCGCCTCGGTCGATTTCCGCGAAGATGTGGTTGCCTCCATGCCGCTGCTCAAGCGGCTGGCGGAGGAGATCTATCGCAAGCAGCGCAACACCTTCCGCTTCCTGCTCGGTGCCCTGCGCGAAATCGATCCTGCGACCGGCGAGGAGCGGGCATTCGATCCGCGCTCGATCTCCGAAGGCGGCGATGCTGTGCCCTTCGAGCAGATGCAGCCGATCGATCAGTACATCCTCGCCCGCGCGGCTGAACTCACGAAGAAGATCCGCGCCGCCTACGACGCGATGGAGTTCCACCGCGTCTACCACCTGCTCAACGAGTTCCTCAACTCCGAGCTGAGCGCCTTTTATCTCGATGTGTTGAAAGACCGCCTCTACACCTACCCGGTCAAGTTCAAACCCGGCAACACGGAACAACACGCACTCTACGTCGCCCGCCGCAGCGCGCAGACGGCCATCTACAAGATCACCGACGCGCTCGCCCGCCTCACCGCGCCCATCCTTAGCTTTACTGCGGATGAGGTGTGGCAGCACCTCCCCGGCAAATCCGGTAGCGTCCACCTGACGCTGTTCCCCGATTCCAACGACCTCGCACCCGAAGCCCATCGATCAGACCGCGACGCTGTCAGATCACAGCTCCCCGCTGATAGCTCGAGATTCCTCTCCGACTGGGAGCAACTCCTCCTTCGCCGCACCGAGGTGCTCGCGAAACTCGAAACTCTGCGGTCAGATAAAGCCATTGGCAAAGCACTGGAGGCTGTCGTCACTCTCTACGTGTCCGGCGAGTCTGAGAAGAAGGTCGTCTCAAAATATCTCGAATCTCTGCCTGAGCTTTTCAACACCTCGAAGGTCGATCTACTAGAAGTCAGTCATAATGATCCCGACTATCTGCCGAATCTCGCAGCCGAGCGCTCGAAGCAAGAAAAATGCGACCGCTGCTGGCGCCACGTCCCCGACGTCGGTTCCGACACCCGTTACCCGTCCGTCTGCCATCGCTGTGCTCAGGCCCTCGACGCCATCGACTTTCCTTCATACGCCACCACCGTCGGCTGACCCCACATGCGGGCCAACGGCCCGCGCTATCCTAGCCTGGGGCGCAGCCCCAGGTTGGAACACCCCAAAACCAGGCGGGCTGAAGGCCCGCGCTAAACGCCAACCCGGAAACGAAAATGCCCCCGATCACCATGTCCACTCCTCCCGCAACCAACACCTCGCAACCTGCAAACATCCCCACGCGCGACCGCCGCCCCTTCCTCTTCCTCCTCGCCGCCGTCGTCATCCTGCTGGACCGCGTCACCAAGGATGCGATCGTCCATCGCATCCGCCCTGGCTATACCATCCCGGTCATCCCGGGAGTCTTCCGGCTCTCGCACGTCATCAACACCGGCGCCGCCTTCTCCTTGATGGAGAACTGGCAGCCTGGCCGCGTGCGCATCGGCCTCATCGCCTTCTCGATTGCGGCAGCGCTGGTGCTTCTCGCACTTCTCTGGCGCAGCGGCAAACAGCTCACCGTCACCTCCGCCGCGCTTGCGCTCATCCTCGGCGGAGCCATCGGCAACCTCTACGACCGCATTCACCTCCACCACGTCGTCGACTTCCTGCAGGTCACCATCTACCACTACCACTGGCCGGATTTCAACGTCGCGGACAGTTGCATCGTCATCGGCGCCTGCCTGCTGCTGCTCGAAATCTTCCGCCCCGATCCGCACGACCACCCCATTGCGTAACCTCGGCCGGGGTCGCTGCATCCAAGGATGAGCGCGGAAGGAGCGTGCGTGAATGGCGAAGGTAAATGTAGAAGAGCAGGCAGCAAGCGAAAGTCTTGAACTACGGTTGCAACTCGGCGCGTTGCTGGACGGCGGACAGGCGCACGCGAAGTTTGGGGACGCCGTAAAAGATTTTCCAGCAAACCTGCGTGGCGTGGTGCCGGAGGGGCTGCCGTACTCAGCGTGGCAATTGCTGGAGCACATACGAATTGCCCAGCGAGACATTCTCGAGTTCTCCGCCCCACCAACGGGCGGATACCAGGAGAAACCCTGGCCGGATGCGTATTGGCCGAAGAGTCCCGAACCGCCGACGCCCGATGCGTGGGACAGATCGATCGCGGAGATCGAAGCAGACCGCGCGAAGTTTCGGGCGCTGATTACGAACGCCGATGCTGACCTGGCCAGACCGTTTCGTTGGGGCACAGGACAGAATCTGTTGCGCGAGGCGCTTCTGGTCGCGGACCACAACGCGTATCACGTGGGCGAGCTGGTGATGCTGAGAAGGCTGCTCGGAATTTGGAAATAGTACAGGAGTTACCTGGGGACATGAATGAACCGGAAGTAATTGACGAGATGCTGGGCGAAGGCGTGTTGCAGAGCATGCCGAAGACGATTGCAGTGGTGGGTCTCTCAGACAATCCGGCGAAGCCGAGCTATTACGTTTCGGAGTACATGCAACGCCACGGCTACAGAATTTTGCCCGTCAATCCGACCATCGAAAGCGTGCTGGGCGAGAAGAGCTATCCATCGCTCACAGCCCTGGCCATCAAGCCTGATGTAGTAAACGTGTTTCGCGTGCCGTCGATGATTCCTGCGATTGTCGACGAGATGCTTATGCTGGGGCTGAAGGACCTGTGGGTGCAGGCAGGAATTGTGAGCCAGGAAGCGGCTGCGCGGGCCGAGGAGGGTGGCATCCGCGTGGTAATGGACCGCTGCATCATGATTGAGCACCGGCGGCGCGAAGGGGCATGACGCGCGCATGGCGCAGTTGGCATTTGGTGAGCACGTAGACTATGTGCAGACAACCGCGGCGAGCGAAACCACTACAATCGAGAACGTGAAAAAGAGCGCGAAAATCGGAGCGCTGGCGCTGGCGTTGATGGTCAACGCCTCCGCCCGCGCACAGATCGCGACAGTGGGCGACGGCGGCCCAGGACCGGTAAAGGCACAACACCTGACCGCAGAGCTGGTATCCCTTGGACCCGCGATCGCGCCGGGCGGTCAGCAGATGGTCGGGCTTGTGTTCACCCTGGAGGACCACTGGCACGTCTACTGGTCAAACCCAGGGGATGCCGGTGAACCGCCGAAGATCGCATGGACGCTGCCGGCCGGATTCACTGCGGGGCCGATGCAGTTTCCCATTCCCGACAGGCTGCCGCTTGGCCCGTTAATGGACTTCGGCTATGAAGACGAGGTCGCGTTCCCGGTAACTGTGTCGGCCACAGCGAGCGCTAAGACAGGTCCGGCGCATTTGGATGCACAGGTTAGCTGGCTGGTGTGCGCGGAGGTCTGCGTGCCCGGAAAGGCGAATCTGGGCCTTGATCTTGACGTGCGGCCAGGGGCACCCGCACCGGCGCAGGAGCCGAAGCTCGGAGCTCTGGGCGAGGCGATGATGCTGATGCCAAAACCGCTGCCGCGGAATGGAACCGTATCCATCACAGGCGATGCGAAGCGGTTGGCCTTGACGCTGATCGATGGCACGCAGGCGAAGGATGCAGACTTCTTTCCGTATGCGCAGCAGGTTCCGGCAGTTGATTCTGCGTTAGGCGGAGTGATCGTGAATGCGGCGGACCAAGGCGTCGAACCGCTGAAGGATGGCGTGCGCGTGTATGTGCAGCGCTCGCCGGATGTGACGCAGTTGCCCTCGAAGCTAAGCGGCATTGTCCGTCTGAGTGACACGCTGGCCTACGAAGTGAGCGCGCCCGTGGAGCAGGTTAGCGATGTGTGGGCTGCGGCGCACCACGGAGAAAAGAACACAAATTCGAACCAATCGGGCAATCGCATGACGATTCTTGGGGCCATCGGGTTGGCGTTTGTCGGTGGCATGATTCTGAACCTGATGCCGTGTGTCTTTCCTGTGCTCTTTCTCAAAGGCCTGGCGTTGGTGCAGTCAGCAAACGCGCCGGAAGACAGTGGCAAGCAGAATCATGCACTGCGGCACGGAGTCGTGTACTCGCTGGGAATTCTGGCCTCGTTCTGGGCCATCGTTGCTACACTGCTGGCACTGCGCGCCACGGGCAGCCATGCAGGCTGGGGTTTCCAACTGCAGTCTCCTGTGTTTCTCGCGGTACTCGCCACCGGACTGTTCCTGCTGGCGCTGTCGCTGGCCGGGCAGTTCGACATTGGCCTTTCCTTGACCTCGACCGGCGGGACGCTGGCGCAAAAGCAGGGCTACACCGGCAGCTTCTTCACTGGCGTATTGGCAGTCGTCGTCGCAACACCTTGTACCGCGCCTCTGATGGGCGCGGCAGTGGGATTTGCCCTGGCGCAGACGGCGCTCATGACGTTTGCCGTCTTTACCGCGCTGGCCCTGGGTTTGGCAGCACCCTATCTTCTGCTGAGCTGGCAGCCGGCCTGGGCGAAGCTGCTGCCCAGACCCGGCGCGTGGATGGAGCTCTTCAAACAGGCCACTGCTGTGATCTTCTTTGCGACGGCGATCTGGCTGGCATGGGTGTGTGGGCAGATAGAGCAAGCGCGCTCCGGCGGGCAGGGAGGCGTGACCCAACTTGCGCTGCTGCTGGGCTGCTTCCTGCTGGCGGCGATTGCTGGATGGACGCTGAGGCGCTGGCCGGCGAGGTGGGGCAGCGCGATTGCGGCCGTTGTGCTGATCGCGCTCGGGCTGACCCTTCCTCTCTCGCAACAGAGAAGAATCGCGGCAGAGGCAGCCAGCAACGCCGCGAATACAGCGGCGGCAACATCGTCCGGCAACGCCGGCGCAGCCTCAAGTGTGAATCTCGACCTCGCATGGCAGCCGTACTCTGAGCAGGCTGTGAATGCGGCGCATGCCGCAGGACGGCCGGTGTTTATCGACTTTACTGCTGCGTGGTGTCTCAGCTGCCAGGTGAATGAGCGAATTGCTCTCAAGACGGCCGACGTCGAAGCGGCGTTTCGCAAAGGCAGTTTTGTGACCATGAAAGCCGACTGGACGAATGAAGACCCCGGCATCACACAGGCCCTCTCATCGGTTGATCGAGCGGGGGTGCCCACGTACGTCATCTATCCCGCAGCAGCCGGGGCCGTGGCGGATGTGCTGCCGGAGCTGCTGAGCAAAGACATTGTGCTCAAGGCGATTGAGCGGGACACGAAGTAGGACCCTCCAACCCCAGCGATACAACTCCGCTCTTTCTTCGCCTAAAGTGGTATATCCCGGGCAGAATGGCTTGATTACCCTTGTGAAAAGGGCGCCAGGTACGAGCGCCCTGGGGATCGAAGGCACTGCACTGCTTGGAAGTTCGTTTGAGTTTCTAATTGACGTGAAGTGACTTGCCTGAAAAAATGGGGTCAACGAGTCATGCGCTTCATTGTCCCGGCCGATAGAGGAGTGATCGACCATCTCCAGGTTAGGGCGCGCGTACGTCACCTGCCACCCTTTCCTGGTCTGCCAGCCGACTGAGCGCCCGGATCGGTGCACCAATTTTCATCCGTCCCAGGGGCGGGTGGCATCCCCATCGACGCGCGGGCCGCGGAGATCGAAGGGAAACCCAATGCGCGGAACTCGAATCCGACTCCAATTCGCCGCTCTCCTGTTTATTCTGCTGCCGGCGACGGCGGGCGTGATCGCGGTGCATGCCTCTGCCACGTGTGAACGCTTCGTTCGCACTTACGTAACAAAGCCGGTCCGCAACCGCGTGAGCAAGACGACCGCGGACGCGTGGGCCGCCTGGCGAGTGGCACATCCCAATTGGAAGCCAAACCCGAATACCCATCGGCCCAAATATGTGATGACGCGCGACGAACAGGTGAAGAAGGTGGACTTCGCCTGTGAAGTGCCGACGGAGCCCTCCGATGTAACGCTCTTGTTCAAGACGGCACAGGTCGATCCGCCGCCCATCATCATGCTGCCGAATATGTCGACACAGACGGCGTTTCCTGTGCTGCCGACCGAGGTGGCCGAGGTGACTCCGTTACCCGTGATCGCCGCGCTCGTGGCGTTGCCCCCCATTGCTGTGCCGCAGGTGAATAGCTCAGCGCCTGGGCCTACTCCAGAGCCTGAGAGCCTGGTGTTGATGGCGACGGGGATTGTGGGGTTGTTGCTTGTGGGCTGGCGAAAAACGGTGCAGGGCAATCAGGCGCGCTGCGCCGAGTAGCGCAGAAAGCGATCAGCCTTTTATATAGCCTCATCCGGGTTTGTCTTCCAGATATACAGATGAAGATCGTCGCTGGATGTGGCGATCTCAATACCCTGTTGTTTGGTCGCACGACTCAGGGCAGAGCGGATATTTTCCTTGGAGTCAGGGAGATCTGCAAGAGCAATTTTCAGGGCGGACCCGCCCTTCAAACGCTCAATATTTTCGAGCAATCGCAGAATGATCTGCTTATGCTTCCCGTCCCGGCCTTTCGGCACGTCGGATTGCAGGACCGAGTCGAACTGTTTGTGCTTGAATGGTTCTTCGTTCATCGATTCGAGCATACCTTGAACTCCGGATCCCAATACCGTTCCCGCGTAGCTTAACGAGGCGTAAAACAGATATTACCATATCATAGACGTATTCATTCCTGTCAAAGTTGTATTCGATGGGCAATTTTATGTGGCCGCTGAGTCGGTGGACGGACAGTGGGGCCGTGCCCCTCAAGTGCTCAAAAACCCCGCAAAATGAGCAGGCGATAAAGATATTTTCCGCTGTCCAAAGAGTTAACCCGTATCGTTGAGGCACGCGTAGGTTGAGATTCAGAGGTGCTTCCCATGTCTTTTATGCCAAACATCCAGATCGTTCCTATGAAGGACGTTCCCACCGAGACCTCGTTCCCGAGCCAGGAAAACCGACGTCCGCTGGTGCTGGTGGTCGATGATGAACGAGTGATTGCCGACACGCTTTCGGTGATCCTCAGCAAAAACGGCTTTGAGGTGATAACGGCTTATACCGGAGAACAGGCTTTGTCGATGGCGCTCGAGACGAAGCCCGATCTGCTGTTGTCCGATGTAATGATGGGTCCTGGGATCGACGGCACGGAGCTTGCGGTTGAGATCGTGCGCACCTATCCAGGCTGCAAGGTGCTCCTGTTCAGCGGCCATTCGGCCACCCGCGAGTTGCTGGGCAAGGCGCGGGAAGCGGGACATGACTTTACACTGCTGGCCAAGCCGCTGCACCCCGCGGACCTGCTGGCCCGTCTGTCCGAGACCTTTACTGGACAGCTGACGGTTTAGTCGCGACTCGGGTGCCCGGAAGCTGGCGAGCGCGATAACCGTCGCTATTGCCGAAAGGCCATGTGCGACGGATTCCTACTCGGTATTGCGCTTGATCGCCCGGATGCGGGCGATCTCGTCCATGCGCTGGGCCAGCGTCTTTTCGCGCCCTTCCTGCGTGGGCTGGTAGTAGCGGCGGCCGACTAGCGACGGTGGCAGGCACTCCATGTCCGCGACCTTGCCTTCCAGATCGTGCGCGTATTGGTAGTCCCGGCCATAATCCAGAGACTTCATCAACTTTGTTGGCGCGTTGCGTAGATGCAGCGGGACAGGTTCAGCTGCGGTGCGCTCGATGTCGGCCAGCACCTTGCCGTATGCGGTGTAAACGGCATTCGACTTGGGCGCGAGCGCGAGATAGACCACGGCCTGCGCGAGGGCAAGCTCGCCCTCCGGCGAGCCGAGGAAGTGCATGGCATCGCGCGCGGAGAGGCATAGGTTCAGCGCCTCGGGCGCGGCGAGGCCAATGTCCTCAACCGCCATGCGGACGATGCGTCGCGCGACATACATGGGGTCTTCTCCGGCCTGCAGCATGCGGCCCAGCCAGTAGAGCGCGGCATCGGCGTCCGAGTTGCGCACGGACTTGTGCAGAGCGGAGATGATGTCGTAGTGCTGCTCGCCCTGCTTGTCATACAGAAGGACGCGGCGCTGCAGAGCCTCGGCGGCGAGGGCTTTGGTGATGACTGGCTGCGCGGATTGGTTTGAGACAGAGGATTCGGATTGGGCGTGTGCGAGCGACTGCGGCTTTGCGGCGATAGCCATGTTCGCGGCCACCTCCAGCGCGTTGAGGGCGTTGCGGGCGTCGCCAGATGCATAAGAAGCGATGGTTGCGAGCGCGTCTTCGTCCGCCGGAATGTCCGACGCGCCCAGACCGCGAGTCTCGTCCGCTAGCGCGCGGTGGAGCAGCGAGATGACCTGGGCTTCTGTTAAAGGTTGAAGCGTGTAAACGCGGCAGCGCGAGAGCAGCGCGGCGTTCAGTTCAAACGAAGGGTTCTCGGTGGTTGCGCCGATGAGACGAATGGACCCGCGCTCGACGTAGGGCAGGAAGGCGTCCTGTTGCGCCTTGTTGAAGCGATGGATCTCGTCGATGAAAAGAATGGTGCGCGAACCGAACCGCGCGGCCTTCTCCGCCTCGACCATGACCTGCTTGATCTCCTTGATGCCGGACATGACCGCGGAGAACTCGATGAAGCTGGCATTGGTGAGCGCGGCGATGATCTTGGCGAGCGTGGTCTTGCCAGTTCCGGGAGGACCCCAGAAGATCATCGACGCAGGGTCGTCACGCTCGATGGCAATACGCAGCGGCTTGCCGGGCGCGAGCAGGTGCTCCTGGCCAACGTACTCGTCCAGTGTGCGCGGGCGCATGCGCTCGGCCAGCGGCGCGCCAGCCTTTGCGGCGGCTGGTGCGGCGAGCGGCGATGCGTCGAAGAGGGACAAGGGCTAGGTTCGTGGTTCGTGGTTCAAGGTTCGAGATGTTTGACGCTGGCGGGCGGCTTCATACAGCAGCAGTGAGCCGGCAATGGCGGCGTTGAGACTTTCCACCGGACCAGGCGTGGGGATGGAGATGCGCGCGTCGGCCAGGGCGAGGAACTCCGGCGAGACTCCGGCGCCTTCGTTGCCGATTATCAGCGCGGTGGGTTGCGTGAGATCGGGCATTGCATGGGATGGCCGCTCAGCGCGCGTTCCGTTGCGGAGCGTGTGGTCAGTCTCGGGTGCGACTGCGGCGAGGAGTTGGATGCCGCGAGTCTTGAGCGTTGCGAGATCGTTGGCGTCGATCGAGATGACGGGCACGCGGAACACGGAGCCCGCCGAGGCGCGCAGCGCCTTCTGGTTCCAGGGGCTCACGGTGCCGTTCGTCGTGAGGACAGCGTTTGCGCCGAAGGCCTCCGCTGAGCGGATGAGGGTACCGAGGTTTCCGGGGTCCTGCAGGCCGGCGGCGATGAGGAAGAGCGGGGCGGCGTCGACTGAGTTTTTGTTGAGGACAGACACGAGTTGCCATTGTGGCGTTTCGATCAGCGCTGCGATGCCCTGCGGTGCTTGCGTATCCATCGCTGAAGAAAAGATGTCGTCAGCGAGGTGCAGGATTTCGACGCCGTGCGGCAGCCACGCCGGTGCATCCATGTGTTCGCTGAGGAAGATGGTGTGGAACGTGATGTTGCTGCGGATGGCCTCGCGGATGAGGTTCTCGCCCTCAATTGCAACGAGGCGGGCGACGAGGCCGTCCGCAAGCCGGGCGTTGCCGGCAAACGCGGCGCGCAATTGCTTCACGCGCGGATTGGCGCGGCTGGTGATGACGGATGCAGGCATCTAAGCAGAAATCTTACGCTGGAAGAGACATCAATCTGAAATTCGCCGCCTTATGTGTGTAGAGGCAAAATGCGGGGATTCTTCGCCTACTCACCCCAGCCAGCAAGCTGGCGGGGGAGCCCGATTCGGCTCAGAATGACAAGCGTGGAGAGCGGAGGTTGCCTGCATCGGCTACACTGCAAAACTGAATCACCATCCAGAGGATCGCTATTCATGCCCGCCGATTTGACGAACAAGCCTGGTACGCTTCCTTCTCCTGACACGCTGGTGAACGTTCCCCGGCTGATCGCTGCGTACTATGCGCTGCATCCCGAGCCGGGCAACGCTGCGCAGCGCGTGGCGTTCGGGACGTCGGGACATCGTGGCAATGCGTTCGCCGCAAGCTTCAACGACGACCACATCGCGGCCATCACGCAAGCGATCGTGGAGTACCGCAAAGGCCAGGGCACCGACGGGCCGCTGTTCCTCGCGAAGGACACCCATGCGTTGTCGGAGCCGGCGTTTACGACGGCGCTGGAGGTGCTAGCGGCGAACGGCGTCGAGGTGATGATCGACGCGGAACTGGGCTACACGCCGACACCCGCGTTGAGCCACGCGATCCTGACCTACAACGCAGCGAACAAGAGCAAGCCGCAGAGCGATGGCATCGTGATCACGCCGTCGCACAATCCGCCGGAGGATGGCGGCTTCAAGTACAACCC
>DATCBR010000361.1:0-4487 GCA_036511765.1 Acidobacteriaceae bacterium
AGAGAACGTGGAGGCGGCGTCCGACTCCGCAGAGGGGCAGGCCGCGAACGGAGTCGTCCTGAAGATTCGGCGGCGCAAGTTCCAGCGCTCGCCGGTGCGCGCGGGGGAGATCACGATCACGCGGCGGCTCTTCCGCTCGGGCGATTCGGAATACTTGTTGAACGGCAAGATCTGCCGGCTGCGCGATATCCAGGACATTTTTATGGGTACGGGCCTGGGCGGCGAGACGTACGCGATCATCGGGCAGGAGCGCATCGGACAGATCCTGAGCTCGAAGCCGATGGACCGCCGCGCGATTCTCGAAGAGGCCGCAGGCATCACGCGCTTCAAGACGAAGAAGCGGCTGGCGGAGCTGCGGCTGGAGTCGGCCAAGGTGAACCTGGCGCGCGTGAACGACATTTTTGAAGAGGTGACGCGGCAGATGGGCTCGCTGAAGCGGCAGGCCGCGAAGGCGGAGCGCTATGGGCTGTTGCGCGATGAGCTGCGGGGCAAGCTCCGCGTGGTGCTGGCGAGCCGGATGCAGCAGATGGATGCCGAGCAGGCCGCGATTGCAACACAAATTGCGGCGTTGACGGCGCAGATCGACGAGCAGGCCGCAGCGCTGGAGACGATGGACGCCGAACACACCGCTGGCGTCGAGCGGGGCTACCGATTGGATGAGCAGGTGCGCGAGGCTGGAGCCAAGGCGAACCATGCGGCGATTGAGCTGGAGCGAATGACAGCACGTATGGCCGCGAACACGGACCGCGTGACGGAGCTGACGGCGCGCCTTGCCGCGGGAAAAGCCGACCTGGAGCCGGCACGCGAACAGTTGCGCATGCTGGCCGGCGAGTTGGAGACGCAGCGCAGCTTTGTCGAGACGGCGACGGCGGAGACGGCAGCGGCGCGGGACGCTGCGGAAGCAAGCCGGCAGGAGGCGAGCGAGGCGGTGCGCGCGGTCGCCGCCGCAGAGCAACAGGCGGAGCAGGACCGGCGCACGGCGATGCACCTGATGCAGCGCGCGTCTGCAAGCCGCAACGATCAGGCGCAGGCGGAGGCGGCACTAAGCGGTCTGCAGAGCGAAGCGGAGCGGCTGGCGGTTGAATCGGACGCGGCCCGGCGCGAACTGGAGGAGTTGGGCGTGCAGCGCGGACAGTTGGCGCTGACCTTTGGCGACGTGACGGAGCGGCTGAAGGTGTTGGAGACGGAGATTGCGGGGCTTCGACAGCGCATTGAGTCCGTACGCAGCGAGGAGATGGCGGCCCGGCGGCGTGGCGATGAGTTGCGCGCGGAGCGGGCGACCCTGGAAGGGCGGAAGATCTCGCTGGATTCGTTGATCAAGGAGCACAGCTATTCGACCGAGACAGTACGCAACATCTTCAAGGCGAATGCGGCTGCGAATGGCCACGGCTTTGCATTGGCTGGAACGCTGGCCGACTTCCTTGAGGTAGAGGGACAGTATGAGGGTGTAGTCGACGAATTTCTGCGCGACGAGTTGAACTACGTCGTCGTGAAGAGCTGGGATGCCGCCGATGCAGGCGTGCGCATGCTGGAGAGCGATGTCGCGGGGCGCGCGACGTTCCTGGTGCATCCAGAAGAACAGGGAACAGGGCACAGGGAACAGGGAACGCAGATTGAGATAGCGCGGCCAGAAGGAGCTGTGGCGTTGAAGGACTGCGTGCGGGTGCTGAACGGCTTCGGCGACTCGCTGGAGAGGATGCTTCCCAAGCTGCGCGACGGATACATCGCGCCCGATGTGGCAACGGCGCGGCGGCTGGCCGGCGAGCATCCGCGCAGCTTCTTCCTGAGCCCCAGCGGCGAGGCCTTCCACAATGCGACGGTGACGGGCGGACGTCTGCGCGCGCAGGGACCGCTTTCTCTGAAGCGTGAGCTGAACGAGGTTCAGCAGAGGCTGGACTCAGTCGTGGCCACGCTGGGCGAGCAGGAGATGCAGGCGGCCAGGCTGGAGCGCGAACTGCGTGAACTGAACGCGGGGCTCGACGGGAAGACATTGGAGATGCGAGAGTCCGAGCGCGAGTCCGCGAACTCAGGCGCGGCGCTGCGGCAGATGGAGACGGAGACGGCGCGCATCGAGCGGCGGCTGCAGGAGTGGACTCTGGCTACGGAGCGCAACCGCGATGCGCGCGCCCGCAGGCAGGAGTTGATGGAACAGAAGCGGCATGAGGCGGCGGCGCTCGACCACGAGCGCGAGGCGCTGGAGGCGAAGGCCAGCCAGGCCCAGGCACAGGTGCAGGCCGTGCGCATACGCCGCGAGGAGTTGCAGCAGGCATGGGCGCTGGCTTCGGCCGCACTGGCGGCGATAGAAGAGCGGCAACGCAATGCGGCGGCAAGCTGTGAGCAGACGCAGCGCATGTTCGAGGGGCAGAATGCACGGATCGCGCAGACCGAGCAGCAGATCCAGGCGGCCGGCGAAGAGCGTGTGCGGCGCGAGCAGGAGACGGGCGCGCTGGCGGCGCAGCACGAAGTGCTGACAGAGACTCGCGCGGTTGCTGTGGCCGATGGCGCACGGCTGAGCGAAGAGGCCGGCGTGCTGCGCATGCAGATGACGGAGCTGGACGCGAAACTGCGCACGCTGCGGCACGAGACGGCGTCGCTGCGCGAACGGCGCGCGGAGCTGGGCGCACGCGCGGCCAAGCTGACCTCGGACATCGAGCACATCGAGGCCGCGTGTGTGAGCGACCTGAGCGTGGAGGCGGCAGAGCTGCGCGAAGATGACGGTATTGCTCGTATTGAGGGTGAGGCGCTGGCCGCGGAAGAAGAGGCATCGCGCGAACTGAAGCACAGGCTGGAGGCAATGGGGCCGGTGAACATGATGGCTCTCGAGGAGTACAAGGAGACGGCCGAGCGGCACGGCTTCCTGGAGACGCAGCGCAAGGACCTGGTGGATTCCATCGAGAACACGCAGGCGTCCATCAAGGAGATCGACGACGTATCGCGCGTGAAGTTCGATGAGGCGTTCAAGGCAATCAACGAGAATTTCAGTGTGACGTTCACGAAGCTCTTCGGCGGCGGTCAGGCGTTCATGCGCCTTACCGACGAGGAGAACGCGGCCGAATCAGGCATCGACATCGTGGCATCGCCTCCAGGCAAGAAGCTGCAGAGCGTGCTGCTGCTCTCAGGCGGCGAGAAGGCGCTGACTGCGCTGTCGCTGCTGGTGGGCATCTTCCAGTACCAGCCGGCGCCGTTCTGTGTGCTGGACGAAGTGGACGCGCCGCTGGATGAGACAAACGTGGCCCGGTTCGCGAAGCTGATCGCGGAGATGTCGGCGACGACGCAGTTCATCGTCATCACACACTCCAAACGCACCATGGAGCAGGCAGACGTGATCTACGGCGTGACGATGCAGGAGCCGGGTGTATCGAAGATCGTCAGCGTGAACCTGGCAAAGGAGAAGCCAGCCAGCGAGGAACGAAGGCAGAGGGCGGTCGCTTGAAAACAGTTGTCAGTTGTTAGTCCTCAGTTGTCAGTAAGGGCAAAGCCTCGGAGAGATTCCGGGGCTTTTACGGTTTCAGGCGGCCCCGGATCACAGGTCGCCGAAGTGGATGAGGTCTGGTGAAGAGGGGCCGCTGCGCAGCTGCGGAATTTCGGCGAGGAGCGCGTCACGCTCGATCTCACGGTGGGCCCGGAGGCGCGTGGTGACATGGTCGAGCTCGTGGTCGTGGTAGCCGGGATGGCAGCAGAGTTCGTAGGTGCCTGAGTCTGGAAGCGCGCTAAGGATGCGGCCTAGGGTATGCCAGTTGAGCGCACCGGTGGCGGAGACGGCGACGGTACCATCGGTGGTGAGAATGCGTCGATCGCGAAGTTGCGGAAGCGCATGCCAGCGTGGGAGAAACGCGGAGAGCAGGCGAATGGCGGCGCTGCGCTTCATGTCACCCTGATGCAGGGCGAGGGACCACGCGGGTTCGAAGGGGTCGCGGATGGCGCAAACGCCGCATTGTTCCGCGGCTGCGAGTAACGGCCCCGCGGCGGCAGGAAAGAGATGTGTGTGTTTGTGCGTGTCAATGTGAGTGACGGCGATGCCGGCTGCCTGGAGCTTTCTGATTTGCGCGACGGCTTCGCGCTCGATCTCTTCCGCGCGGATGCGGCCAGTGAAGAGCGCGGTGAGGAAGCTGCGCAACGTCGGACGGAAGGAGCGGCGGTCTGGACCAAGAAGAGAAAGGATGGATTCAGGCGGGGAGACGGGCTTGCCGTCGACGAGGACGATGTGGCAGCCGATGCCAAGAGAGGGATGCGCGCGAGCGACGGCGATGGCGTCGTCAAAGGCGGAGCCAGAGGCCATCAGTGTGGCAGAGGTGAGAGCGCCGGCGGCGGCGAGTTCGGCGATGGCGCGGTTGATGCCGCGAGTGAGGCCGAAGTCGTCGGCGTTGAGGATCAGGCGGGCGCGCATACGATTCTGAGTGTAGACGGGCCAAAGGCTTAACACCGATTTACACCGATGCCGCCGATCAAGAGCGGATTGAAAAGTAAATGCGGGGATTCTTCGCCTA
>DATCBR010000362.1:0-6103 GCA_036511765.1 Acidobacteriaceae bacterium
CAGCTTTTTGAGGTCGTGGAAGGCTTCGCCCATGGGAGCGCGGGCCTTGAGCCACGCGGGCTTGGCGACCGGCTTGTGCGGCGTCAGATCAATCTGGATCAGAGCGTCGGATTGGACGAGTGGAGCCATGGGTTACATCGATTGTAGACGGTTTGGATGGAGGGAGTTGGGGTGGGATGCTTTGAGGCTGGGGTGTTCAGGGCGATTAGCGGAGGCGCTCGCGGACTTCGGTGCGGCTGAGGTAGAGGAAGAAGACGAGATCGAAGAGGCCGTTGATGATGTACGGCGGGGCGTGCATGCGGTGGAAGCCGTAGAAGTAGCCGGCGGCCATGAGGAGGCAGCCCGCCGTGACCAGCGACCATCCCCAGCGGCGCAGGCGCAACATGCCGAAGATGCCGATGACCAGCAGGGTGCAGACGCCGAGGATGCTGAACTTCGCGGCGCCGAGGCCGAAGGTGCCGCGCATCGCAGCGAAGGCGTTGAGCATCGAGAGCACCAGCAGATACATGCCGATCAGCGCCATGCCGGGGAGCATGCCCTTGCTCTCTCCGGCGGCGATGCCGGGGAGGTGGCGCGAGCGGAAGCCGGTGTCCTGCGCCGGAGGAGGCGCGGGGGGAGTGGCCGGAGTCTGGGGATCTTCAGGAGGCATGGCGTCGGTCTAGAGGGTGTGGAGATAGGCGAGCAGGTCGTTGAGATCCTGCGGGTCAAGGTTGGGATCCGCAGGCATGAGGCCGTGGCCTTGCAGGATGGTGACGGTCACGCGGTCGTCGTTGGCGGGAGCGCCGCTGGGCAGGTATGGCTTCTTGAAGACGCCGAGCAGCGGTGGGCCGTGCAGCGAGCCGGAGTCGCGGTCGTAGTGGCACTGGCCGCAGTGGGCCTCGTAGACTTGATGGCCGTGTGCCTGCTGCGCGTTGAGTTGATCGAGCGGCACGGGCGGAGGCGTGGAGTGGCAGCCGGCGAGCAGCAGAGGGTAGACGATCGAGAGCAGAGCGCAGAGAGGAAGCTTCGTTCTCGTTGGCGTTTTCAAAGCTGGCTGGCCTCCTGTCCGAATCTACTGGGCGTCGTTCTTGAAGACCTGTTCGGCGAAGAAGTTCTGGACCTTGGCCTGGTCGGTGATGATCTCCTGATAGGCGGCCCTGAGCAGCTGCGAGCGGCTGTCGTGGAGCTGCTGGCGGATGCTCTGTTGCACGCGAGGATCGCTGAGGTCGCGCTGACCGGCGGCGTCGCGGCTGAGGAGTTTGAAGATGTAGTAGCCGGCGGGCTTGTGGGTGTTGGGGTCGACCTGCGGAATGATGTCGGTGGTCTGGCCGGCCTTCAGTTTGCTGATGGCGGTATAGATGGTGGCATCGGTCTTGAGCTGCGACTCGGAGACAAAGCCCATGTCGCCGCCGTTGGGAGCCGTATCCGCGTTCTCTGAGAAATTCGCTGCGAGTTCACCGAAGTCTTCGCCGGAGTCGATGCGATTCTTGATGGCCTGGATCTTCTTGCGCGCGTCCGAGTCGCTGGTGGCTTTGTTGTTCTGCAGGTTGCCGGGTTGCGCGGTGGGCTGGTCGGTGACCTGAATCTCGGCGAGGTGATACGCGGGTTCAGGGAGATCGAACCCACTCTTGTGCGCTTCGTAGTAGTTGGTCACATCGGCGTCGGTGACGGTGATGCGGGAGTTGATCTCCTTGTTGATGAGCTTGTCCTGGGTGAGGTTGCGGCGGACGTCGCGACGGAGCTCGTCGAGGGTGAGATTGGAGGCCTTGAGCTTGGCCTGGAACTGGTCCTCGGTGTAGGGGGCCTTCATTTCGGCGAGCTTGGCATCGACTTCGGCGTCGGTTGCAGTGAGGTTCTGCTTGGCGGCGCGCTGCTCGACGATGGCCTCCACGATGAGCGTGTGGAGGATGTTGAGCTTGAGCGAGTCGGCCTGATCGGGCGAGGGGGATTGCTGCTTGGCGTTGCTGGCCAACTGCGCGGTGTAGGCCTTGTCGACGTCGGTCTGGAAGATCGGATGACCGTTGACGGTGGCCACGACGCCCTGTTGCGGGCCTTTGTGACAGCCGGCAAGGAGGATGAGAGTGGAAGCTAAGGTGAGGCTGATCGTGCGAAAAGTCTGAGGCATCGGGGAGGATTCCTGACGCCGCGGGGGATGAACCGCGGCTTAGTGAAGTTTACAGCTTGCCGAGCTCTACGGTGCGGACGCTGGTGATGGCTTCGACCTGGCGGAGAGCTCTGAGAGCCTGGTCGAGCTGGGGAGGGGTGGCCAAATCTGACTGGGCTAAATCTGACTGTGCTAAATCTGACTGGGCTAAATCCAACTGGACGACGGCGAGGGCGTGGCCTTCACCGGGCTTTGAACCTTTGGATGGCTTGGCGCGGCCGAGGGCGAAGCTGGCGATATTGAGCTTGGCCTCGCCGAGGATGGTGCCGATGCGGCCGATGACGCCCGGGACATCCTGGTTGCGGATGACGACGAGGGTTCCGGCGAGTTCGGCTTCGATGTCGATGCCGTCGTAGCTGAGCAGGCGCGGCGAACTGCCGTGCAGCACGGTGGCGAGGCCGGTCCAGGTGCCCTGCTCGTCTCCGCTGGAGCCCTTGCGGGTCCAGTGCAGGGAGAGGCGGAGGGTAGTGCCGGTGCCTCCGCTGATTTGCTCGCGCTTGTCTTCATGAACGCGGATGCCTCGCTCGGCGGCGGCGGCGGAGGCGTTGATGCGATTGACGCCGTCGGCTCCGTGGAGAATTCCGGCGATGGCGGCGTTGCGGATCATGTCGGTCTTGAGCTGTGCGAGGCGGCCGTTGTAGGTGAGCGAGATGCTCTCGACGTTGCCGCGGGCATCCTTGCTGCCTCCTGCTTCGTCGGAACCGGCGGCGTGGCCGAGCAACTGGCCGACGCGCGAGGCCATCTCGATGTAGGGCGAGACTTCGGCGTACTCCTCTTCCGAGAGAGAGGCGACGTTGACGGCGTTCTGGACGACGCCGAGCTTGAGGTAGTCGCGGACCTGGTTGGCGAGCTGAATGCCGATGGCTTCCTGTGCCTCGTCGGTGGAGCCGGCGATGTGCGGGGAGAGCAGGATGTTGTCGAGGCCGAAGTAGGGCGAATCCTTGAGCGGCTCCTTGCGGAAGACGTCGAGGGCGGCGCCGGCGACGTGGCCGGAGGCGATGGCCTCGGCGAGAGCTTCGTCGACGATGAGCTCACCTCGCGCGCAGTTAATGATGCGGATGCCCTTCTTCATGATGGCGATGGAATGCTTGTTGATGAGGCCTTCGGTTTGCGGCGTCAGGCCAACATGCAGCGAGAGGAAGTCGGAGGTGGAGAAGATTTCGTCAATGGGGACGAGGGTGACGCCGTTTTCTCTCGCGATGACGGGAGCAATGAAGGGGTCGTAGCCGATGAGGTCCATGCCGAAGGCCTTGGCGCGGCGGGCGACTTCGAGGCCGATGCGGCCGAGTCCGACGATGCCGAGGGTCTTGCCGCGGAGTTCGGAGCCCTGGAGGGATTTCTTCTCCCACTTGGCGGCGTGCATGGTGGCGTTCGCACGGGGAATGGCGCGGCACATCGAGATCATGAGGCCGAGCGTGAGTTCGGCGACGGCGGTGGCGTTGGCGCCGGGGGTGTTCATGACGACGATGCCGCGGCGCGTGGCCTCGGCGGCGTCGATGTTGTCGACTCCTACACCGGCGCGGCCGATGATGCGGAGCTTGGGAGCGGCGGCGAGCAGCGCTGCATCCGCCTGTACCGCCGAGCGAACGATCAGGGCGTCGGCGTCGGCGAGCTCGGCGGGAAGTCCGCCGGGAGCGATCTGGTCGGCGGTGACGATGTTCCAGCCGGGCTCCTTCTGAAAGATGGCAAGGGTAGCGGGTGAGACTTTCTCTGCGAGAACGATCTTCAAAACATCTCCTGGAAATTCGATTAGCGCAAAATTCGCAACACTTCTAGTGTAGCCCGGTTGGCAGCCGTTGCCTGAGCCGAAGCTTCAGGGGATGAAAAAGTCTTTGTAAAGACTGGACGCTTCGGGGGATGGCCGCCGTGCGGCAGGCTTCGACTGGTTGCGATGCGAGCTGGCTTCTGGTTGGAGTACCTGACGCAGCAATGCCCGTCACCGGCTACCGGGAACGGGCATTGCTGGTGCGTGGACTACTTTCCGGGCGCGGCCTTGGTTTCTGGATCTGTCTTGGCAGCCGGTTCGGCGGCGGGTGCGGTTGGGTCGACGTAGGGAGGGGGAGGGGTAACATTTTCGGCACGGAGGGCGTCGTCAATCAGGCCAAAGATGTAGCCAATGGGGAGGGCGCCGTCGATCTTGTCGCCGTTGATGAACATGGAGGGGGTCGCGCCGACGTTGAGGGAGTTGCCGAGCTCCTTGGAGGCCTCAATCGCGGTGGTGTCCTGCTTGGCGATGCAGGCGTTGAGCTTGGCGGCGTCGACCTTCTGGACGCTGCCCTGATCGCGAACCAGCTGGTCGAGCTGAGTGGTAGCGCGGTCGAGGGTGTGCTTGGGCTGATCGGATTTTGCGCCGGGAGCGAGGTTGGCGGCGGGGTCCGCGCCGATGTCTTCGGAATGGGCGTGGATGTAGTCGATCATGTTCCAGTATCCGGCCGGGGACTGGGCGGCAAGGCACTCGACATCGACTGCGGCATGCATGGCCCAGGGATGAATCTCCGAGAGCGGGAAGTCCTTGTAGACGATGTGGACCTTGTCACCGTAGCGCTTGGTGATGGCGGGGAAGAGGGACTCATGGAGTCGTGCGCAGTAGGGGCACTCGAGGTCGTCGAAGTTGACGAAGAGGACGGGAGCGGTGGGTGGGCCTCCTCGCGATGGGCGGCCGTCGGTGGAGATCAGGCTGCGGGGATCGGCGGAGATGTCGTATTTGCTGAACTGGGCGACTGTCTTGCCGTCGTTCGAAAGCAGAAAAGGGATCGGGTGGGAGATCTTGCCTTCGTCGGTGAAGGTGACTTCGATGGTGCTGTAGCCGGGAACGTCGGAGGGCTTGGGAGAGCCGACGTTGACGATCGCGAGGGGCGGGAGCTGCGCCTTCTGGCGGAGCAGGACCTCGATGCGATGCGTGACCGACAGGGGAAGCGGTGTGCCCGGGGTGATCGTCGTCGTTTGGGCATGACAGCCGAGAGAGGTCAGAAGTGCGGCGAGGGCGAGGGGGGCCAGACGGCGAGGGATAAACACAATAGTTTGATTATCGCAGAGGCGAAAGGTGAGCTTGCGGGGGACTAGAAGAGGGATTCGGCGCGGCGGAGGTTGCCGGCGGTGCCGATGTTGGCGAGGGTGAAGTTGAAGCGATAGGCTCCCTCGTCGCGGATGGTGCCGAGATTGTACTTGCGGTACTCGATCGAGAGGCCACAGCAGTTCCAGTTGTAGCTGGACTGGAGGGTGATGTACTGATCGTTGCCGAGGCTGAGGTCGATACCCGAGGAGGCCGCAGCAGAGAATCCGGCGCGGCTGGGCGTGCCGTAGCCCAGCAGAAAGCGCATTTGCGAGAAATCGGAGATCGCAGAGCTGGTGAGGCCGGTGGCCTGGTTGGTGACGGTGTCGATGACCTCGCTGTAGGTGCGGCCAGGGGCGTTGAGAAGGGCGTAGGAGAAGCCTCCGAAGAAGCGGCCTTCGTGCAGGTCGAGGAAAGTGTTGGAACTAAGGAGCTTCTTGGCTCCGGTATCGAAATCGAAGTCCCAGGCGAAGTCCACGTGGCCGGAGGTGCGGAGGCGCATGCGGGATTTGAGCGGCGAGATGACACGCGGCTGGGTGAGGAAGGCGATGCCTGAGAAGTTCAGTGTGGTGTCGAAGATGTTGCGGCGCTTGTCGATGACGGCGCTGCCAAACGTGGGCTCGAAGAAGTGTTTCTGGGCGAGTTGCCAGCTGAACCACTCCTGCTGGCGGGGCGCGGCGGGGGGCGGGGCGCAGGGATCGGCCTTGCGCGCGTGGGTGCGGAGGGGCTGGTCGGGCGCGGTGGCGGTCGCGTTGGGGATTCCGTTAGCGTCGCTGGTCGCCCGCTCGTCGGGGTCGAGGACATCGACGGCCGGAGTTTCGGCTGGGGTGGCGTCGGAAGTAGTGTCCGGCGTGATGCTGGAAGGGGTTGGCCTGGCCGCACAGCCGGGCAGGGGTGCTGGCGGATTC
>DATCBR010000363.1:0-3070 GCA_036511765.1 Acidobacteriaceae bacterium
GCGAACTTCTGCAGCTGGATGATGTTCTCTGTCGGCAGGAAGCCCATCTGCAGCGCGAGCAAGAACGCTTCGGGCGTCTGGTACTGATCGAACGGGAAGGGATTCGCTTCCCTATTCACGCTGCGCATCCACTCATGCCGACGCCCCAGATCGTCCGCATCGAGTGACACCAGCGCGACCGTGTTATGGTCGACGACTTGAATCGCCGTCTTCGCTTCAGCCGTGTCGTCAAATCCATCGATCCCGGCGACAAAGACGTCACGGAATCCGGTGAGGCTGATGAGCTGCAGCGTGGGCTTTCTCGGCGGCGCAATCAGGCTACCGAGCGAAGCTCCGAACTGGCCCGGATTTACTTCGTAATTGCGACCGTCGAGCGCCTCGACGAGCGGCTGCGGGTTGAATAGATTTTTGAGACCTGCGGTAATACCTTCGAGGTTCATCTTGTTCTCCAGAGTGCTTGCTGCGGTTGGAATGAATTGAAGAGGCGCGGGCGAGTTACTTCGCGTTGGTGCCGTTGCTGAAGACGATGGGCGCAGGTGCCTCCACGGGCTTTTGCGGGGTAAAGATGTGCATCTGGCGCGGGTCTTCGTCCAACGCATACAGCACGCCATCGGCATCCTTCGCTACAAAGATTCTCGAGTTCGCTGGGATCAGGCCAGCCAGTCTCGTCTTGACTTCCGACTCGACATTGATCTGCACGCGGTCGTCTTTCGGATGGAAATCCACGGTCATCGTGATCGAACGCTTGGCCTTCGCCTCAGTATTCGGGTCCATGATGTTCTTGATCACCTTCGCCAGCTCAACCTCGAAGGCCTCCACAAGTGCGCCATCGCAGATATTGCCGATATTGATCGGGATCGGTTCGTTCTCCTGCTCGTCTGCCATACCTTCTCCTGGTTGCGGGGATACGCTCCCTGCGAGCGGTTGCTAGAACGCGATGACGAGAGCGCCAAAACACAGCGCCAGAGAGATGGCGGCGATCATTCCGTACGGCTTCAAGGCTTCCAATCGTTCCATCGTGCATCTCCTTCCCATTGCCGGTTGAACGTTCAGCTAAGGCGGGCGTGCAGCTGGTGCAGCAGAGCGACGCCGGAGAATCCCGCATGGCGAACGGCTTGCGCCAGCACCACGCCACCGGTAACGCAAAGGAACAACATCCCGAGGCCCAGCAAGGACGCGCCGGCGAAGGTCAGGATCATCCCGAAGAACGGCGCGTCGGCCCCCTCTACAACGTGGATCCGGCCCGGCATGGCGGACCAGTTCAGTTCGCCCCTTACTGTTCCGGGGGCCAGCTGCTTGCGCCGCTCAATCTCGCAGAGGCCACACGGGCACTCCCATACCTCATGCTCTAAAACATTGCTGCTTCCTGCACTCATGCCGATCTCCTTTGCTGGTTATGTCTCTTCTTCTTCGAGCCCTTGGAACTTTTGGAGCGGAGCTCCCGGACAATCTGCCGGTACCGCCGATCCGCCTCAATCGCCCGGCGATGCTCCGCTTCGAATGCCGCAATGCAGGCCGGGTGGCTGCAGCGGTCGGCCCTGGGCGTGGGGTACATACACTCATCCCCGCCCGGCACCTTGCAGGAGTGCTCCGGCGTGCAACCGCAGAAGCGGCAGCACTGCACCGGGACAATCGCAAGAAGCCTGGGCAGGTTCACCGCGAAGCCTCCATGGAGGAGTTGGCCTTCGAGAGTCCTGCCGCCGTCTCGCTCGCCGCCCGCATCTTCTTGAAGTAGCTGCGGAGCAGGGCCAGCGAGTAGGCATTCAGTACGGCGGTGCCCTGCTCCCAATTCCTGATCGAGCCAGCAGTGACGCCAATCGCCTTGGCGACGGTCAACTGCGAGACCCCGAGGGCTTGCCGCTGACTCTTGATGTCAGCACCAACCTTCGCGAGATAGGCACCCTTGCTCACGCGCCCACCGCCGATCCAGAGCAATCGATGCTGACCTGCCTGCGGCAGATGTTAGCCGATTGAAGCAACGACCTTGTTCTAGTTGTGCTATAGGCGGCGGCGGCGGCGGCGGCGTCGGCGTAGGCGTAGGCGTCGGCGGCTCGTCTGGCCTTGCGCACCTGCTCGAGGGTGTGCGTTCCGGCGATCCATCCGCGCACTGTGTCGAGGCATGCCTGCGGACGCATCTCGCCCGGCCTCACATACCGCAAAGATGGCTCAACCACATCGCAGACGATGGCGCAGACTTCCTTGCGGGTAAGCCATCCAGGCCGATCCGTCATGCGCCCCAACAGCCAGAGCATCCAGTCGCCCCGGTGGCAGGTATGCCACACCTCCGCAAGATCCTTGCCCTTCGCCCACTCCGACGCCTCGCTGCATGCATGGTGCGAGCGCAGCAACTCTGAGAATTCACTTGCGGTCAGGTTCTTCACGCGCCCACCTTCCATGCACGGTTGCGCTGCGCAGCCTCTTCGTAGCTCACCCGATCCACCGGCTCCATGGGGGCAGGATCCAGCAGCGCGGCGATGCCACGGCCTTCGATCCGGCTGTATTCGATGTGGCGTTCGGGAGCGCTGGGGGAGAAGAAGGCACCATCCTCAACGCGAGCATTGTGCTCCGCGCCGCGATAGCAGACCGGCCCGCAGTACGGGCAGGGTGCCGGGTCCGCCTGGGGATACTCCAGCGGAACGAGTTTTCCAGCAGGCTCCGAGAAAGCAGCGGCGAGGAGCTTCATAAGGCGACTTTTCTCCGCCTTATGAAGCGGAAAGAGCGCCTTGCCGATCGGACTGCCATAACCCCAATCGCCGGGCGATCCAAAAGCAGCACTGAGAGATTGTCCGGCTAGCATCCGCGCCAACGCCCGAATCAGGTCTTTCGCATCCGCCAGGTCAGAGCGGCCCCCCCCACCGCCATAAATCTCTATTGCGCGGGCGTCGAGCGCGGCAACGAGCGCATTCAAATTGCCCTGAACTTCGGCAGTTAGAGCAGCGGTATCCAGATCGCTGCTCTGTGGGTCGGGTACACTAGCAAGTACGGGAATCATGGGGCATCTCCTCGATCCCCGATGATTTACCCTTGCTTCACGTGGCCCGGTAGCTCAGTTGCATAGAGCAGCGCACTC
>DATCBR010000364.1:0-2740 GCA_036511765.1 Acidobacteriaceae bacterium
ATCTCCTCGGCGCAGCGGCCGCCCATCAGGATGGCGAGCTGGGTTTCGAGGTAGTCCTTGGTGACGGTATGCTTGTCCTCTTCGGGCAAATGCATGGTGACGCCGAGGGCCATGCCGCGCGGGATGATGGTGACCTTGTGCAGCGGATCGGAGTGGCTGCGCAGCGCGGCGACAAGGACGTGACCGGCCTCATGATAGGCGGTGTCGCGCTTCTCGTCGTCGGTCAGCAGCATGGACTTGCGCTCGGCGCCCATCAGAACCTTGTCCTTGGCCACTTCAAAGTCGTACATGTGGACCGACTTGCGGTTGAAGCGGGCGGCGGTGAGCGCGGCCTCATTGACCATGTTGGCCAGGTCGGCGCCGGAGAAACCCGGAGTGCCGCGCGCGAGAATGTTGAGGTTCACGTCCTCGGCCATGGGGACCTTTTTGGAGTGGACGCGCAGGACCTCTTCGCGGCCGCGGATGTCCGGGCGGTCGACGATGACGCGGCGGTCGAAGCGGCCGGGGCGGAGCAGCGCGGGGTCGAGCACGTCGGGGCGATTGGTGGCGGCGATCAGGATCACGCCGTCATTGGACTCAAAGCCGTCCATCTCGACGAGGAGCTGGTTGAGGGTCTGCTCGCGCTCGTCGTGTCCGCCGCCCAGGCCTGCGCCGCGGTGACGGCCAACGGCGTCGATCTCGTCGATGAAGATGATGCAGGGGGCGTTCTTCTTGCCCTGCTCGAACAAATCGCGCACGCGGCTGGCGCCGACGCCGACGAACATCTCGACGAAGTCGGAACCGGAAATCGAAAAGAAAGGAACGTTGGCCTCGCCGGCAACGGCGCGGGCCAGCAGCGTCTTGCCGGTGCCCGGAGGCCCGACCAGCAGCACGCCCTTGGGGATGCGTCCGCCCAGGCGCTGGAACTTCTGCGCCTCGCGCAGGAACTCGATGATCTCCTTCAGCTCTTCCTTGGCCTCGTCGACGCCGGCGACATCCTTGAAGGTGATCTTCTTCTGCTGCATGGAGAGCAGGCGGGCGCGCGACTTGCCGAAGCTCATGGCCTTGTTGCCGCCGGACTGCATCTGGCGCATGAGGAAGAACCAGAACAGCAGGATGAGGACAAAGGGCGCGACGGAGATAAGGGTGGAGAGCCAGAAGTTAGAGTTCTCGTCCTTGGCAACGATGTTGACGCCATCTTTGCGGAAGATGGTGTACATCTCGGGATCGTTGGCCGGGATGATGGTGTGGAAGCTCGAGCCGTCGGCAAACTTGCCCTGCAGCGTAGTGCCGTTGATGGTGACGTCCTTCACCTGTCCGGCCTGGGCCTTGTTGAGCACATCGCTGTAAGAGGGGGTAGCCTCTTTGGCGCCGCTCATATTCTGGCTGATGACCCTGTAGGCAGTGACGCCGAGCACTGCGACAACGAGAAAGATCAAAGCGTTTTTAAAGTTCGAGTTCAATTGCATTCCTAATGTCTCCGGCCCCGCGATGCCGTGGCCCACATCTTTAAGGTGTTGCAGTCCGCTGCTTGCCGAGGGCTTCCCTGCAGATTTAGACGCCCGCCGCCTTCGGAAAGGTTCCGATCCTCGGCGGAATTGCGCGAACTTTTGCTCCGCAGGGGATAGAGGCCCTATTTACCGGATTCTACTCTGCCGGGGCAAGACAATTGCAAATATGTGCCGGAAAACGAAAATGTGCGTGCCAAAGTGCCGTCTTTGAGCTTCGCAGAGAGGGAAGAGGAGGGCCATCCCACGATGGGGGAAGGTCAAGTGGAGGGGTGTGCTGCATCATTCCCGACTGAGCTGCAATTCGCGGGCGGTGCGCTGGGCGCGGAGGCCGGTGGGCAGGTGGAGGGAGGCGGAGGGGCGGGGCTTTGCGGCGGATGTGAGGGATTCGAAGGTTAGATCTGCTTCGGGAGCGAGGCCCGCGAGGGTGAGCAGGCGGTCGGTCGAGTCGAAGCTAAGACGGACGCCGAGGCTGCGGGCGGCAGCGCGGACCACACGGCGGCGCAGGGCCGGGTCGAGGGTGCGCAGGCGGTCGAGTTCGAGGGAGATGGACTGAGAGGCTGTGGTAGAAACCGCCCGGCCACCGCCGCGGACGGGTTTGCCCGGCAAGAGAAGTTGAGGCAGGATGCGGGCGAGTTCGGCCTGCCAGCGGGCCTCGTCGTCACGGGCGAGGGTAGCGAGGTTGGCAAGGGCGGTGTCGATGGCTGGGTTGTACTCGCGCAGAATGGGCAGCAGGTGATGGCGGACACGATTGCGCGTGAAGGCTTCATCGGCGTTGGAGGAGTCGGTGCGCCACGGCTGGTTGTGGGAGCGGAGGTAGTCTTCGAGTTCAGTGCGGCGGGTGACGAGCAGGGGGCGAAGGATTTTGCCACGCGCTTCCTGTTCCCTGGTCCCTGTTCCCTTGTGCGGCAGATCTGAAGAGCGGGGGGCCAGGTTCAGATCGGCAACGCGAACAATCGGATGGATCCCCGATAGCCCCTCCGTCCACGCTCCGCGCAGCAGCTTCATCATGACGGTCTCAGCCTGGTCGTCCAGCGTGTGCGCGGTAAGAATGGAGTCGGCATGGCCTTCGGCGATGAGGCGGGCGAAGACCTGATAGCGGAGATT
Organism: Acidobacteriaceae bacterium; assembly: GCA_036511765.1. GTDB lineage: Bacteria > Acidobacteriota > Terriglobia > Terriglobales > Acidobacteriaceae > Edaphobacter. Next base: position 2,595 of record DATCBR010000364.1, read on the forward strand.
GCGGGCGGCCTCTTCGGTGGTTTCGGCGTCGCCCGAGGCGCGGGATTGCGCGAGGCGGTCCGGCACACTGACCCGATGGACATGCAGTGGGACTGCGAGGCGCAGGCAGAGAGCTTCGACGAAGGCGAGGTCGGCATCGGCGTCTT
>DATCBR010000365.1:0-3076 GCA_036511765.1 Acidobacteriaceae bacterium
ACGCTCCCGCCCAACGACTCCGCAAACACTGCGCCTCTCGCGCGGGCCCTCGCCACTCTGGCCCTCGCCGCAAACTCCGCCGCGCTCATCGATCCTGCGCTGTCCCTCGTCCTGCCCGCAAGCATTCCACCGCCTGAGCCAACAGACGAATCCGCCAAACCCGCACCGCCGCCCACACCGCCGCAGCCGCCGCCCGGCGTCTACCTGCCCTATGTGCCTTACGTCCCGCCGCCGCGCCCTGTGAAAAAGGTTGCGCCACCGCCTGCCGCAACCGATCCCTTTACCGAATGGGTCGCCAAGCTCGCCGCGCTGCGCCACTCCAACATCGCGTTGCGCACCGGCTCAAAGACCGTCCTCGACTTCGACGCGCAGAACGTGCTCGTGTGGGTCGCGAAGCCCGTGTCACCATCGCTCGAAAACGCGCCTGTTGTCGTTCTCTGCAATCTCTCCGCGCAGCCGGTGCAACTCTCTCTCGGCGACGCGATCAAGAAGCTCAACCTCCGCGGCTTCTTCCTGCGCAAGCTGCTCCGCTCCGATGACGCGATGGGCGCCGAAGACATCGCAGCCGTCACGCTCGCACCTTACAGCGTCTTCATCGGAGAACTCCGCCGGTAGCTCCTCAACCCGCTGGCGCAGACCTCAGGAGAAATCCTCGGGGCAGTCGCGTTTCCAGTCTTCGAACGCTGACTCCAGCGTGTAACGATACTGGTACCCGAGCGCCCGCAGCCCCTCCGCCCAGATATTGTTTGACCGGATCAGCTTCCTCACTCGCACCCGGTTGATCGGCAGTTTGATTCCCGTTGCACTCTCCGCAACCGACATCGGATACGACAGCGCCAACATGACCCATGACGGCACACTCAAGGGATTTCGCTCTTTCCCCATGGTCTTCACGATGGCATTCACCATCTGTTCCACGGTCGGCGGAGGGTCCATCGTGAAATTCAGCAATAGATTCGGCTCGTCGCCCTTGCGCAGCACATCCAGCCCGAACATCGCCACCGCGCATAGTTCCTTTACATACCCGGCTGCCTTGACCGTATTCCGATTGCCGAGATAAACGAAGTAGCCTTTTACCAGGCTGCGTAGAAGCCGAGTCACATTGCCGCCCTCACCTGGCCCGAAGACGACACCCGGCCGCAGGATCAGCAGCTTTCTTTCAGGCTGAGCCCCCTGCCACGCCAGGTGTATTTTCTCCGCTGCAAGTTTCGAGCTGCCGTAAGCAGTCTCAGGCGTCGGCAGCGATGTCTCGGTCTTTTTGTCTTCGGATGGGCCATAGGGCGAGATGCTGCTGGTAAACACCATCGTCCTACAGCCCGCGGCGCTCGTCCAGGCGCAAACATTCTCCGCGCCGCGCAGGTTCGTCTCGAAATATTCGCTTGCCGCGTGCCCTGGCTCGCGATGCACCGCGGCGAGGTTGAACACCAGGCCCGGAGCGGGAGGCAACAATCCCAAGGGTACAGGTTTTCGTACATCGTGCGGTACGAACACCGCCCTGCCTGAACTCAATGCGTGGTTCAGGGCCCCGGCGTACGATGCCGTACGCGGCGCGCGGTGGTCCACGAGATAGATCTTCTCTAGGGAGCTGTCGCTGAGGAATCGCTGCGCAAGATGAGTGCCTATGAATCCAGTGCCGCCGAAGAGAACTACGACCTTCATCAGGAGATGGCTTTCCGTTCATGCCTCGTCAACGTCAGGAGGCCAGAGATGCGAAGACCTATTCGCCTTTCACATCCAATTCTACGAGCTTGCCGCAGCATTATCCCAGTAGCCCTTGTGGTACGAGATCATCCTGCACCAGCGCGGACCAAGCTGGGCGGACAGCAGACCAAGCTTATAACCCAACGCCTTGGACACTGTCCGCAGCAAAGCATATGGCATGATGTGAAGATTCCGGGGGGCCAGAAAGGTCAGCTCAGAGATAACGAAGCGTTTGCCTTCGCCCCGCGGGCCGCCAAACCTCTTTCGAAGCCACGCCTCCTCCCTGTGATAGACCCCGGTGTCAAAATACCGTTGAAACTCCTGTCGCAGCGTGAACGGGTGCGAGTGGTAGACCTCCGCTTCAGCCACATAAGCAATCTTCCACCCGGCCAGCAGAAGTTTGCCCGCCACGATCGCGTCCTCTGCCATGATCGTGTTTGACGGAAAGCCCCCGATGTCAACAAGCCGCTCGACCCGATACGCCGCAAAGCTGTTGGACATGAATGCTGCCTTGATGCCGAGCGTGTGGCGGCTCTCATAATCGCGAACATCACTTTGCGGCGGATAGTTGAAAAGCCTTGCGTGGGTCTCGATAGCGCCCGCACCGGGACGCGGAAGCTGCCGGCCGTAGGCTGCGGCGACGGCGGGATCCTCAAAGGCCGCCAGCAACTGCATGATCGCATCCGGCGTAGCCAGCACCGCGTCCTGCGTAAGGTAAACGACTATATCCGCCCACGGGACCATTCCCACGGCCATCTGGCGTGTGCCGCCATGATTGAACTCGCGACGCTCGATGCGATGGACCTGAAAGCCTTCGGCCTGGGCCAGCTCATAGGTCCCATCATCCGAGGCGGAGTCGACCAGCAACACCTGACCTGGCGGGATGGCCTGGCTGCGAAGAGCGGCTGAGAATGCACTCCAGTGGGAACCGGCGTTGCAGGTTGGAACGATAACCGCCACGCGTGCCAAATCGGCGGGAGCGTCTGCCGCATCTAAAGCGGCGATCGGGAGATCAACCAACGTCGCCATGGCACTACTCCGTTTCAGCACAAACCATGCGAAGGCCAATACGTTTATCAGGCCCTCAACGTCAAAGCCGCGGGCTCTGTCGCTTGACTAACAAGTCGAGTTTATACCATATCGAAACGGCCCAAAGCGTCTCCATTCCTCGTTTGGGTTATCTGATTGGAGTCGGCTTCCTCCCAAGGACACAACGTTGCGCTCGCAAGTCTCGGACTTTGCTCCTTACCACTCCAGATGCAGCAGGCTGGTCGCCTGACGCGGCAGATCGGTCGAGACGGTCACTGCTCCATCCTTCACGTCGAGCCACTCCGGCGAGGTCAGCAGTTGCAACTGTCCCGCGCCATGCAACTGC
>DATCBR010000366.1:0-5728 GCA_036511765.1 Acidobacteriaceae bacterium
TGCGGCGATTGTGCTGGTGGGGCTTTCGATCAATGCGTGGTTCCACATCGGCTGGTTCGATTCGGTTGCGGCGTTGGTGGCGATCCCGCTGCTGCTGAAGGAAGGCCGGGCGGCGTGGCGCGGCCAAGTCTGCGGATGCTGCTGAGGCGATTTTGGGGTGATACCAATTGGTCAAGAGTGGCGATGCTGAGACATCGGCACGGGGAAAAGTCTTGTCGACCTGTGGAAAAACAGGTACAACGGGAGGTACTCGGAGAAACCCGGAAGATTCACCCAAGACTGGAGACGTTTATGGCAACTGGAACACAGGGGCAACTGGCGCTGCGCGAGGTCATGGACATTCGCCACGCAGCGGACTACCTGGGGATCAGCGGGGATACGCTGTACCGTTATGCATCTGAGGGGTTTGTGCCGGCGTTCAAGCTGGGGAACCGGTGGCGTTTTCGCAAGAGCCTGCTGGATAGCTGGATGGATGAGAAGAGTGGCGTAGTGCCGAAGGGAGCGATGGTGGAACCGGGGAAGAAGAAGCCGGCAGCGAGCGCGCGGTAGGTTTGTGGCACAGAGATTCGTTATGCCCGGGCTAGCGTGAACTCGGTGAGTTCGGCGGGGCAGTTGAGGCGGAAGGGGAGGCCGACGGTGCCGATGCCTCGATTGACGTAGAGCTGCATGTGGTCGAAGTAAAACATGCCTTCGACGTACTTCTGGCCCATGGGGGGAAGGATCAGCGGGCCGATGTAGGGCAGGCGGATCTGGCCGCCGTGGGAGTGGCCGGAGAGCATGAGGTCGATGAGCGGGAAGCGGGGGTGGCGGACGACCTTGTCGACATAATCGGGCTCATGACACATGAAGATGACGGGCGCGTGGGGCCCGGCGGGGATGGCGTAGTTGAGGTCAGGCCTGCGGGTTCCGGCGTCGTCGGCGCCACAGAGCCAGAAGACGTCGCCGCCGCGCTGGATCGGAGTATAGCTGTCGACGAGGATGGGGGTTCCGTGGGCCTCGAGGGGGCGGATGACATGCTCGGCGCCGACACCGACGTCGTGGTTGCCGAGGATGCCGAAGCGCTGCGGCGCTTTGAGGGTGGAGAGGATCTCGGCAGCGGTTCCTGCGGCTTTCCAGGCGACGGAGTGGGACAATGGCCCACGGCTGACGAAATCTCCGGTGATGACGACGAGGTCGGGTTGGAGGGCATTGACCTGGGCGACCATTTTCTCTAGGAAGTAGGTCTCGGTGTACTCCTCGAGGTGGATGTCGCTCATCTGGACGATGCGGAAGCCCTGGAAGGCGTCAGGGAGATTGCGGATGGGGATGGTGCGGCGGGTAATCTCGAATTCGTGGCGCGCAAAGGTGGCAGAGTACGCGGCGAGGCCGATGCCAGCAGCGGTAGCCGAAGCGATGAAAGCGCGGCGTGTAACAGAGGGGGTCTCCGCATGGCGGCGGGGACGGCGGGGAACACGAGGCATAGAAGTCATGATAGCTGGCATAGGTGCCGAAGATGGTCACTATGAGACATAGATGGCAAAACTTGGGTAGATGTCACCCAAATCGGTAGAATCGTGGGATGCGCGAACGAGCGAGACGAAAGAGAGCGATGGCGGCTGGGGCGGCGGCTGGCGCAGAGGCGCTGATTGTGACCCACGGGCCGGATGTTCGCTATCTGAGCGGGTTTACAGGGTCAAGCGGAGCGGTCGCGATGGTGGGCGGACGCGCTGCGTTGTTTACGGACGGACGGTATGCGACGCAGGCCAGGGCGGAAGCTGAGGGCTTGCGGGTGGTGATCGATAAGAAGTCGCAAGCGGTGCAGGCCGTGGAATGGCTGGCGGGGGCGGGCGTGACGAAGTGCGCGTTCGATGCCGGGCAGACGACGGTGACGGGAATGGAGGCGATGAAGAAGGCGCTGCCTTCAGCCGTGCGACGAAGCTTTCTGGTGGCGACGGATGGCCTGGTGGCGAGGATTCGGCAGGTGAAGGACGAGGATGAGATCGCGCAGATGCGCAAGGCGGCGGCGCTGGGCTGCCGGCTGTTCGCGGACGTACTGGAGTTTGTCGTGGCGGGAACGACGGAGGCCGAGGTCGCGGCGCAGCTTGAGTTCAAGGCGCGGATGTACGGAGCCGAGGCCATGAGCTTTGAGACGATTGTGGCGAGTGGCGAGCGGTCTGCCCTGCCGCATGGCCGTGCGACGGGGGCGAAGCTGCCGAGGCGGGGCTTTGTGACGATGGATTTTGGGGTGCTGCTGGGTGGGTACTGCTCGGACATGACCCGCACGGTCCACCTGGGCAAGGGCAGCGACTTTGAGTGGGACGTGTATCATTCGGTGCTGGAAGCACAGCAGGCGGCGGTTGCTGCGGTTCGTCCAGGAGTGAGTTGCGGCGAGGTCGATGAGGCGGCGCGGGCGGTGTTGCGGAAGGCTGGGCTGGAGAAGGAATTTTCGCACTCCACCGGGCATGGCGTAGGGCTCGAGATTCATGAAGGGCCGAGGATTGCGGCGAAGCAGGAACAGGTGCTCGAACCGGGGATGGTGATTACGATTGAGCCGGGAGCGTATCTTTCTAATGTGTCACGTTCGCGCGGTGCGAAGCCGGGTTCCGCGGCTGCGGTGTTTGGAGTTCGGATTGAGGATATGGTGCTGGTGACCGAAGGCGGCGGTGAGGTGCTGACGGCAGCCAGTCCAAAGGCATGGATGGAGCTGTAGAGCCGGGTACAGAGCCCGTGGTCATGGGCGTAACGATAGGCGTCACGATAGACGAGGAGTTGGAACGTATGGAAGGTAAGGATTTGCAGGAGTTGCGGGAGCTGGTCGAGTTTCTGAAGGCCAGCGGGATTGCAGAGTTTGAGATGGAACGGCCCGACCTGAAGGTAGGGCTGCGGTTTGCGGGCGAGACGCCAGCGGCCGGAGCTTCGGGGATTGACGCAACGCAGCTGGCTGCGTTCCTGGCGGCTGCGAAGGGTGCAAGTGCAGCGGCCCCGGTGCCGGCTGCTGCTCCCGTGAATATTGCGGCGTCGGCTGAGACGGTTGCCGCAGCAGCGGTTGAGGCCGATCCTCATGCGGGCGCGCACATTGTGAAGTCGCCGATTGTGGGGACCTTCTACGATGCTCCCTCGCCCGATGCGGAGCAATTCGTGCAGATTGGCGACAAGGTTTCGGTTGGCAAAGTGCTTTGCATTGTCGAGGCAATGAAGCTGATGAATGAGATTGAGAGCGACGCCGCGGGAGAGATTGTGAAGGTGTTTGTGAAGCCGGGACAGCCGGTCGAGTATGGACAGGCGCTGTTTGCCGTGAAGTCGTAAGGGTTATTTCCGCTGCGAGCGAGAAGCAGATCCTCCGGCTAGGTCGTAGGATGACAATTCATAGACTGATTCAGCGAAGAAGAGTAAGGGAATTGCATGTTTCGTAAGGTATTGATTGCCAACCGTGGGGAGATTGCATTGCGCGTGATCAGCGCGTGCAAGGAGATGGGGATTCGCACGGTTGCCGTGTACTCCGAGGCCGACCGCAACAGCTTGCATGTGCGGTTCGCGGATGAGGCGATCTGCATTGGGCCGCCGCCGTCGCGGGACAGCTACCTGAATGTTCCGGCGGTGATTTCGGCCGCGGAGATTGCGGGCGCGGATGCAATCCATCCGGGCTACGGGCTGCTGAGCGAGAATGCGAACTTCGCGGAGGTGTGCCGCGCCTCGAATATTAAGTTCATCGGACCTCCTCCGGAGGTGACGCGGATGATGGGCGAAAAATCCACCGCGCGCCAGACCATGAAGAAGGCGAAGGTGCCGATTCTGCCCGGTAGCGACGGCGTGATTGAGAGCGAAGGAGCCGCGCTGGAGTGGGCCGAGAACGTTGGCTATCCCGTGATTTTGAAGGCGGTCGCCGGCGGCGGAGGGCGCGGCATGCGCATCTGCCGCAGCAAGGAGGATCTGCCCGCGCTGTTCCAGCAGGCGGCGACAGAGGCGCTGAATGCGTTCTCGAACGGCGACCTGTATATGGAGAAATTCATTGAGCGGCCGCGGCACATTGAGTTCCAGGTGCTGGCGGATGAGCACGGCAATGTGATGTCGCTGGGGGAACGGGAGTGCTCGATTCAACGGCGGCATCAGAAGCTGATTGAAGAGGCTCCGAGCTTGCAGGTCACGCCGAAGCAGCGCGAAGAGATGGGCAAGATCATCAAGCGCTCGCTCAAGGATATTGGGTACTGGAATGCCGGGACGATCGAGTTTCTGATGGATGAAGACGGGTCGATTTACTTCATCGAGATGAATACTCGCATCCAGGTAGAGCATTGTGTGACCGAGATGGTGACGGGCGTTGACCTGGTGAAGGCGCAGTTGAGGATTGCGTCGGGCGAGAAGCTCGGCGACATCGTTCCGGAGGTGCCGAAGATCAACGGTCACGCGATTGAGTGCAGGATTAATGCGGAGCATCCGGAGAAGTTCACGCCGAGTCCGGGCAAGATTACGGTCTTCAATCTTCCGGGCGGCAATGGCGTGCGCGTGGACACGGCGCAGTATGCAGAGGGCGTGGTGCCGCAGTATTACGACTCGCTCATTGCGAAGCTGATCTGTCATGGGAAGGACCGCGAAGAGGCGATGGACAAGATGCAGAGGGCGCTGTCGCAGTTCGTGGTGGAGGGAATTTATACGTCGATTCCGCTGCATCAGCGGATCTTTGCGGATGAAGAGTTCCGCTCGGGGCAGTTCGATACGAAGTTCATGGAGCGGTTCCTGGAGCGCGAGAAAGCGCGCGCTTAGGCGGCTATGAACGAGAGCCTGCGACCACTTCCAAAGCTGTATCCGATCATCGACAGGGAGATGCTGGATGCACGTGGCATCGGCGTCGAAGAGTATGCGCGGGAGCTGCGCGATGCTGGCGTTACGTTGGTGCAGTACCGCGATAAGAGCGGCGAGCCGCACGAGATTCTGCGGGCGGCGGCTGCGATTACTGCGGTCTTCGCCGGGGTGGATGCGACGTTGATTCTGAATGATCGCGCGGACCTGGCGCTGCTGGCGGGGTGGGGCGTGCATGTGGGGCATCTCGATCTGGCGCCGGGGGATGCGCGGCGAGTGGTCGACGCGGGAAGCGTCCTTGGGGTGTCGACGCATAGTGATGCGCAGATCGTTGCGGCGGATGCGAGCGAGGCGGATTATGTGGCGGTGGGGCCGGTGTTTGCTACGTCGACGAAGGCGGATGCGGAGCCGGTGATTGGACGTGAAGGGGTGCGGCGGGCGCGGGCGCTGACGTCGAAGCCGCTGGTCGCGATTGGAGGGATTACGCGCGAGACTGCTCGCAGTGTGATCGAGGCAGGGGCGGATTCGGTGGCGGTGATCAGTGGGTTGCTGGTGAAGGGCGAGCGGCCAGGGAAGGTTGCGGAAGACTTTCTTGAACTTTTGAGATAGCTTGAGGTACACAAGGTTTCCAGTTGAAAAGGGGTGAGCGGTAGTGGCAACTTCCAAACCTTCGGGGTCCTTCGGCTCCGAAACTCGCGGTGCGAGTTTCTCCGCTCAGGATGACAGCCCGGTGGCGGGTGCCGAGGTAGCTGCGCCTCATTTCGTGAAGGGGATGGGGCTGTTTTCCGCGACGGCGATTGTGATGGGCTCGATGATCGGGTCGGGCATCTTTATTGTGCCGGCGGACATGAGCCGGGTGCTGGGGTCGCCGGCGCTGCTGATTGCGGCGTGGCTGGTGACGGCGCTGATGACCATCATTGGCGCGCTGAGCTATGGCGAGCTGGCGGCGATG
>DATCBR010000367.1:0-2745 GCA_036511765.1 Acidobacteriaceae bacterium
TCTGCCTCCGTGGCGCTGCTGATGGAAGAGCCCTACGGCACGTTCGGCGCCATGAATCCAACGGGCCACGCGGCTGTTTATCTCAATCATATTTGTGCAGATTCGCCGCTCGCTCTGCGGCCATGCCGCGACGGTGAGTTCGGCGCGGTCATCAGCCGATACCACAAGATCGATGGGTATGACTGGATAGCGATGCCGCTGGTTGGGTATCTGTATGCCGTTGAGGATGCGAGCCAAATTCCTGCCGTGGTGGACAAGGATAAGGTTGCTGCTTTGCGTGACGCGTATCGTCGGGAGCACCTGTTGTCGCTCGCGCCGGACAGCCGTAAGGGTGGAACTCCGAAGGGTGAGTGGACGCAGTTGGTCGGGTCGTCCTATGACCGGACGATCCATGGGTTCGAGATCGACAGCACGCCGGAGCAGGATGCGCGGTTCATTGCGATTTTCAATGACCGAAGGAATGTGGGGCATTTCAATTTGCTATTTCATAATTGCGCGGACTTCTCTCGCGTGGTGCTGGACACCTATATGCCGCATGCCATACACCGCAACTTCATTGCTGATGTCGGGCTGATGACGCCGAAGCAGGTGGCGCGGTCGCTGGTGAAGTATGGCAAGAAGTATCCCGAGGTTCATATGACTGCGTTCGTGATTCCGCAGGTTCCGGGCACGATACCACGCAGTCATGCTGTGGATGGTGTGGCGGAGTCGCTGCTGAAGAGCAAGAAATACCTGCTGCCGCTGACGATCCTTGCGCCCGAGGTGACGGGAGGAGTGGTGGTCGCATACCTGGCGGATGGGCGGTTGAAGCTGCCGAAGGGGACGCCGGTGTTCCAGATAGGTGACGAAGAGCAGAGTGGTACGCCGGAGTCGGAGGTGGCGTCACCGCGGGTGCCGCTGGCTGTTCCGGCGGCTACGCCAACTGTGCCCGCTACGACGCCAGATGCCTCCGCCGCTGCGCCTGCGAATGGAACGGCGCCGCAACGATGACGGGTGAAGGATAGCGAAGGTACAATCGTTTCGATGACGCAGGACTCGAGGGACTTATCGATGAACAAGCCGCCAAGCTCCGCAAATCGTCGTAATTTTTTGAAGACTGGTGGGGCCGTTGCCGCTGGTCTGCTGACGCAGGCCGCGATGCCCGCGCGCGCGTCGGTCGGCCATGCGATGTCTGACCTGCCGGTCAATCCGAAGACGCAGTCTGCGATGCCTACGCGGAACCTGGGTAAGACGGGATACAAGGTGGGCCTGTTCAGCCTCGGTGGGCAGGCTGCCCTGGAGAAGGCGAATAATTTTGATGTGGCAGTGCCGATCATTGAGCGGTCGCTTGATCTCGGGGTGAATTATCTCGACACGTCGTCAATTTATGGCGGACCAGAACGCTGGAGCGAGCAGTATTACGGGCGCGTGATGAAGAATCGCCGACATGAGGCGTTTCTGGCAACGAAGACGAAGGAGCGGACGCGCGAGGGTTCGCTGCGGATGATTGAGAAGTCACTGAAGCTGCTGAATACGGATCATGTGGACCTGTGGCAGCTGCATGATGTGGGGCTTCCGGAAGACGTGGATGCGATCTTCGCCAAGGGCGGCGCGATGGAGGCGCTGCTTGAGATGCAGGACCAGAAGGTGGTGCGGTTTCTTGGCGTCACGGGGCACTATCGACCTGAGGCGTTGATGGACGCGATCAATCGGCATCCGTTCGACACGATTCTGATGGCGCTGAATGCGGCTGATTCGCACATTCATAGTTTTACGGAGCAGCTGCTGCCGCTGGCCGTTGAGAAGCAGATGGGGATTATCGGGATGAAGGTTCCGGCACGTGGACGGCTGCTCTCGAACTGGACACCGCCGCCGCTTGAGCAGCAGGAACATTCGTGGGAGGGATCGGCGATTGCGACACGGCCCGGCGTGATCAATATGCGCGAGGCAATGTACTTCACGCTGACTCATCCTGTGAGCACGGTGATTATTGGTTGCGACAATGTTGCGCAGTTGGAAGAGAACGTTCAGATTGCGCGCGATTTCACGCCGTTCTCTGGTTCTCAGATGGCGGCGATTAATGAGCTTGCGGCTCCTGTTGCGAAGCAGTCGTTGTTCTTTCGCTTCACGGATCGCAGCAAAGGCTGAGCGGTCATGATGGAGCTGGGATGATGGGGGGCACGATGACCCTGGACGAAAAATCGGCGCTTTTGCGGGAGAATCTCAAGTCGCTCGGCTCGCTGCTGGTGGCGTACTCGGGGGGGACTGACTCTGCGTATCTGGCGTATGCGGCGCATGAGGTATTGGGGGAGCGCATGCTTGCGGTGATTGCTGATTCGCCGTCGTTGCCGCGGAAGGAGCTTGCGGCTGCATTGGCGTTTGCGGGCGAGTATGAGATACCCGTGCACGTGTTGCAGACTCACGAGTTGGAGCAGGAGGATTATGCGCGGAATGATTCGCAGCGCTGCTTCCATTGCAAGAGCGAGCTTTTTACGCAAATGGAAGAGGCGCGGGGGCGACTCGGATGGGAGCATGTTGCGTATGGCATGAACCTGGATGACCGTGGAGAATATCGGCCAGGGCAACGGGCGGCTGCGCTGCATGGAGCTCTTGCTCCGCTGGTGGATGCTGAGTTGAGCAAGGCTGAGATTCGTATGCTGGCGCGGGATGCCGGGCTATCGCTTGCGGACAAGCCGGCGAGTGCGTGCCTTTCTTCGCGGATTGAATATGGGCGGGCGGTGACGGCGGAGAATCTTGCGCAGGTGG
>DATCBR010000368.1:0-5292 GCA_036511765.1 Acidobacteriaceae bacterium
CGAGGACCAGGCACATTCCAGCCGCAGACTCTCAGGCCGGGATTATTTTTGCTCGACTACGACGATCATGAAGCTGTCCGGCTTGGGGCGCGGGCGTCCGCCGGCGGTTGCCGCTTCCATCTCCGCGGTGGGCAGGAAGAGCTTGTGCGACCCAGGATCGGCGGTCATGGTGCGCGCGCCTGCCGGTGTCTTTACCGTCTGCAGCACAGCCCACGCGCCGTTCTGCTTGCCCGCGACGGTGATCGCGCCATCGCCGGTGGAGGCGAAGGCCTGGCCATTCCAGAAGGCGGTGGCGTCGACGCCTGCCCCGATGGGCAGTGACGCCTCTACCTTGCCGGTCTCTGTATTCATCGCGACGAGCATCTGCGGCTTGCGGCAGCCGATGAAGATCAAGTGGTCCGCGGCGTCGAGGCTCATTCCGACCGGATGTCCGCCGGGCGCGACGGGCCAGCGTGCGGTCACCTTGTTGGTTTTGAGGTCCACGACCGCGACCATGTCCTTGTCCTCAAGGTTCACGAAGACTTTCCCGGAGCCATCGGTGGCCAGAAACTCCGGCGCGCCGCCAAGCTGAATGGGCGTGTCAATCTTGCCGTTGGGGTCCATGTCGGGCTTGATGACCATCAGCGCGTTGACATCGCCGGAGACGGCGAGCACGCGGTCCTGCGTGGCGTCATAGATGATGCCGTCGGAGTCCGGCAGGGCGGCGAGCTTGCCGAGCACCGCGTAGGTCTTCAGGTCGAAGACGACGATGGCGCCAGTGCCCCCGCCGTCCGTGATGAAGCCGCGGTTCAGCTTCGGCACGATGGCCACGCCGTGCGACCGGACTTGGCCAGGAATGTCGCCCAGCACCTTGCCGGTCTGCTCGTCGAGCACCTGGGTGTGCGTGCTGCGGGTGACGAACAGCCGGTGCGTGGCCGGATCGGTGGTCACGTAATCCCAACTTCCTTCGCCGCCAATGTGCATCGTGTTGGTCACATCCCAGTGGGTCTGTGCCGTTAATTGCGGGGCATTGAATGCCGCCAATAGGCCCAGCCACAGTGCCGCCATCCTGAACTCTGTTCGCATGTCGATTCCGCCTTTGCGTTGATTTTGAGGTGCGCCCGCATCTGCCGCAGGCGTGAATAGGAACGGTATCACCGGAAGGATTAAGGGAGGCTGAATGCGTAACACCGTACCTGAGTTTGAGGTTGCCCGGGGGCAATACCCTCCAGGTTCCCTATAATGCAGTGTCTGCACAAGGAGAAGAATTCGTGAGCGGTTCATTGAAGGGTCGTGTGGCGCTGGTGACTGGCGCCTCGCAGGGAATTGGGCGGGCGTGCGCGATGGAGCTTGCTCGTATGGGCGCGACGGTCGCGCTGTGCGCGCGCAGTGAGGCGAAGCTGGCCGAAGTGGCTGACGAGATCAACAGTCGCTGCGGCGCCGTGGCCGAAGCCGAGGGCGAGATCGAGGACGTCGCGACGATTTCAGGCGGAGCCTCGACAGCGGACGTGGCGGGCACGGAGGCTGCGGTTGAATCTGCGGCGGCTGGCGGTTCGGGGCGTGCCCATGTCTTTGCGCTCGATGTCAGCAGCGAGGAGTCCATCAAGGCATGTGCGAAGGTGGTGATCGCGAGACTCGGCAAGGTGGAGATCCTCGTCAACAACGCGGGCATTACACGCGACATCCTCTCCATGCGGATGAAACGCTCCGACTGGGATGATGTGCTGACGACGAACCTTACCGGCGCGTTCCTGATGTCGCAGGCGGTGATGAGCTCCATGCTGAAGGCGCGCTGGGGGCGGATCGTCAACATCACCAGCGTGGTGGGCGAGACCGGGCAGGCGGGGCAGGCAAACTACGCGGCATCGAAGGCCGGGCTGATCGGACTGACCAAATCGCTGGCCCGCGAGCTGGCCAGCCGCGGGATTACTGTGAATGCGGTTGCGCCGGGTTATATCGAGACGGCGATGACGGCGGTCCTCAACGACGAGCAGAAGGCGGCGATGACCACGCAGATTCCGCTGGGCCGCGGCGGTACAGACCGCGAGATCGCGGCGGCGGTCGGCTTTCTGGCCAGCGACGAGGCCGGCTACATCACGGGTCACACGCTGGACGTGAACGGCGGAATGTATATGGGGTAGGGCAGGTTCAAGGTTCGAGGTGCGAGAGAGGTGCTGGGTCCATTCACTTCTGCGAACCTCCTGTGGTTCGTGAACTTAGCCGGTAGCACGAAATAGTCATTGACCTATCCGCGCGGCATGGTTACTTTGTGGTCAATGGCTGACATGCAAACAATTTCGGCAGCAATCCCGGTTGAGCTGGTCGCGGTCGCGCCTCCATCGACTGTCGCAGCGAACATCGGCTCCACGATCCGCGGGTATCGCCTGCAGAAGGGCATGTCCCAGGGCGACATCGAGAAGAAGACCGGCCTGCTGCGGTGCTACTTGTCGCGGGTGGAGAACGGCCACACTGTGCCGTCGCTCGAAACACTGCAGAAGATCGCTTTCGCGCTGGACATCCAGCTGGCGCAGTTCTTCTCCGACGAGGCGGTCAGCCGTGAGATGTCCGCGCTGAAGCTGAGCGAAGAGGAGATCCGCTTCCTGACGCAGATCCAGCGCTATTCGGCGCGGCTGAGCGAGAATGACCGCAAGCTGCTGCTGGCCATGGTGCGCAAGTTCGCGCAGACGACGCTGGTCTAAAAGTTCGCCACACGCGCGATGTAATAGCCGACCAGCGCAAGCAGGAGACAGGCTGCAGCGAACGTGGCCCGCTGGCGCGCGAAGTAGCGCTCACGGCCGGCGGTCATGCGCGGGATGAGTGGCACACCGAGCGCGAGGCCGGAGAGAAATCCGCCGATGTGCGCGGAGTTGTCGATGGAGATTCCAACGGGGATTACCCTTGTTCCCAGACCAATGACGAGATTGATGGCGGCGAACTTGACCACAGAACTGCGCAGCCGTGAAAGTTCCCCCCAGGGGAAGGGCAGCTTGCGGTTGGAGAGCAGCACGATCAGGATGCCTGCGATGCCGAAGACCGCTCCTGAAGCGCCAGCGCCTGGAATAAAAACAGCGTAGCGCTCATGAAAGACATTGAAGGCGACCACGTTGCTGCCCATACTCAACAGGTTCCCAGCGACTCCGGTAATCATATAGACCGCAACGATGCCCCACGGTCCGATCAGGGGTTCGCCGAGAATGCCGAGGTTCCACAAGCACCACATGTTGCTGGCGATATGGATCCAGCCCACATGGACAAAGATCGCGGTGAGCAGACGGTACCACTGACCGTGCAACACAAGATATGTGACGTTCGCGCCGTATTGGACCAGTTGACTGTCCGTGGGCATTCTTGCGCTGACGCCGTGCGCGACCATCCAGAAGAAGACGGCGACGTTGATGGCAAGCAATAGGTAGGTTCCGGGCGCGTAACGCGGGTCCCAGACGGAGAAGTCGCGGCGGCGGGCGCGCGGCTCGGCCAGAGCGTACTGCTGCGCGGAAACATACTGCTGCGCGGAGGCGGGCGGAAGGACCTGGCCCTCAGGATTGATTGGTGAGGAGGACATGGTGCTGCGACAAGCTCTACGCTAACAGATGCATGTGGTGAGCAAAGCAGATTACGCGGCGTCTTTCATCGTCCGTTCGCGGAAAGACTGCGGGAGGCGCTGTTGCACTGCCTCACTGACGATGCTGGGGATAGGGGTGATGGAGGCGATGACGACCCAGAGCAGGACCGAGACGGCGAGGCCGGCGATGGCGACCGCTTCAAGCGAGACGGTCACCGGCGTGTGATAGACATGGCCGTGGAACTTGCTGCCAAGGTGGACCAGGGTCTCAAAGCGATGCAGGACGGCGGTGGCGAGCAGAAAGGCCGCGATGGACAGGGTGGAGACGGAGAGCAGCAGAAAATCGATGGTGCGCGCGACGTGCTGGCGGCGTTTGCAGTGCGCGCACTCGGTCAGGTGGAGGTCGTAGTCCGCGCGCATCGCGGGCGAGAGGTGTGAGATGTCGTAACGCCAGCCGGCGAGAATATTGCCGATGAGCGGGTCCGTGCAATGTGCGCTCATGCGTCCTCTCGAAGTGCGTGCGGGAAAATGCAGCATGTTGGTATAGACATCATTCTACAAGATTTGATAGCCGGAAGCCAGCAAAAGATGCGGTAAAACCCTGGCGTTACAGTGGAGGCAAACTGCGCTGAGTTGCCCTCAGCGCGATGGGGCGGAAGGTGTGCGCCTGTCGTGAGTTACAGCGAGATGGAAGCCAGGGGAGCGTCCTGCCGCGCCAGCATGACCCGGTTACCAAGCAGAGACATGCGGTTGCCGAGGGCCTGCTCGGCGGCGAGCAGGGCCAGTTCGGGAGCGTTGTTCTGCTCCGAGAGGTGGCCGAGGACGATGTACTGCGCGCCGCCGTCGTAGTCGCGGGAGAGGAACTCGGCAGTGGCGTGGTTCGAAAGGTGGCCGACGCGGGAGAGCACACGCTGCTTGACCGACCAGGGATAGGGACCGTCGCGCAGCATCTCGAGGTCGTGGTTGGACTCAAGCAGCAGGACGTCGACGCGGCGCAGCGCGGCCTTGACGTTGGGCGGAACGTAACCGAGGTCGGTGGCAACGGCCATGCGGATGTTCTCAGTGCGCGACTCGAAGACGAAGCCGCAGGGATCGGCTGCATCGTGCGGGATGGTGAAGGGCGTGATGGCAATGTCGCCGATGGTGAAGGATGCGCCGGAGGCGAAGTACTCGACCTCGGGCAGGTAGCCGGGAGCGGGTTTGGCGGCCTCCGGCTCGCAGAGGTCTTCGTCGGGGTCGGAGGCGGCGGAGAGCTCGGGGAGAACGGTGCGAGCTGTCTGGCTGGCGTTGACATCACGCAGGTCCTTCGACTCGCCGCTGCGCGGCTCGCTCAGGATGACAGCATCCGACTGAGAGTTCGTCGAGGCAGCCTCTGCTGCTGTGGCGTCGGCGCGCTGGGCTTTCTCCTCCTGCACATGGGCGAGCCACTCGGCATAGGTCATGGTGGAGCGCGGCGTGACCATGCGCACCCAGGCGCGGTGCGTGGGCTCCGTGAAGTAGACCGGGATCGACAGGCGGCGACCCAGCGTGGCGAGGCCGGCGACGTGGTCCTGATGCTCATGCGTGATGAGTATGGCGGAGAGCGCCGCGGGATCTTCTCCGGCTGCGGCCATGCGCTTCATCAGTTCGCGGCAGGAGAGGCCGGCGTCGACGAGGATGCGCGTCTCCGCGGTGGCGACGACCGTCGAGTTGCCCTTGGAGCCGGAGGCGAGAACGGTCATGCGCATGAGTAAGAGAATACGCCGCGAGGT
>DATCBR010000369.1:0-2202 GCA_036511765.1 Acidobacteriaceae bacterium
TGTGGCCGCAGATCGAGCGCCTCCTGGATGCGCGCTCCAGTGTTATAAAGAACCGAAAGTAAAGTGTGGTCCCGTTGACCTTCCACCGTCGATTGGTCCGGCTGCGAGAGAATCGCCGCTACCTCACCGGACTCCAGGTAGCACATCGCTCTCTTCGGGGCCCGCTTGAAAGGAACGTGCAGCACCTCCGCACACAGCTTGGCAGCGCGCGGCTCTCGATCGGCGACGAATGAGAAGAAACTGCGGATCGCCGCGAGGCGGCAGTTCCTCGTCCCGATGCTGCCGCGGCGGTCTCGCTCGATATGCTGCAAGAAAGCCAGGACCTCTGTCCCGGTCAAGTCTTCCGTACGCAACGCAGAGACCTTCCGTTTCTGCCGCGCTCCCACGAAGCGAAGAAACAGTCGCCATGCGTCGCGGTAAGCCAACACGGTGCGATGCGACGCATTGCGCTGCTCGACGAGCCATTCATGGAAAAACGCATGCAGCAGACCGGCAAGGACCGGAAGAGCGGGTTTCATTTTCGAGATCCTCCTTGGATCGCTTTCAGCACGCTGGCCTCAGCGCCACGAAACCTCGCGTTGGCGTGCTGGAGAAGCTCTTGCGTGATCGTCAAGTAAATGAGCGTCGAATGGATGTTGAGGTGGCCGAGATACGTCGCCAGGTACTGTAGACGGCCCTGTGGGTTGATTCCCTCGCGATACCACTCGGTCATCCTATGGACGACGAACGTGTGCCTAATATCGTGAATCCGTGGTCCACCGCGGCCACGGCCCGTGTTCAGCCCGGCGCGGCGGATTACATTCTTGAGCAATGCCCCGGCGGTGACCTGGCTGTATCCGCCTTTTTCATGCACGAACAATGGCGCCTGTGCTTCCTGGGAAGCTCCCGCTTTACGCCGGGCAACGAAGTAGTTCTCCAATGCGGTCACGGCGCTGGGCGACATTGGCAGCCGGCGAGACTTGAAGAACTTGGTATCGCGCACATCGATGGTTCCTGCCTGCAGATCAATGTCCCGGAGTTCTAGCCCCGCGATCTCGCCAAGACGAAGTCCGGCGCAATATGCCACGACTAACATCGTGTACAGCGTTAGCGGTCGCAATGGCGCCCGACGGCCGGGATAAGCCCGCGCCGTCTTAAGCAGCAACTCGATCTGCTCGTGGCTGTATATAAAAGGACGGCAGCGCGTCCGCGCAACGTCGCGAAGGAGCAGACGGTCGGGAATGATGGAAGGAGTAGCGATCCCATTCCGCGTCAAAGCCCTCGCTACGATGTTGCCGAGCCGGAGACGCCGGAGCTTCAAGGCCGGCGACCCAGCTGCAGCGGCATGCTCGCGGATCTGTTTAGAGAGCGGTTCCGCAACGGCGTCTGGACGCGCCTGGAGGAATCGGTCGAATCGAAGAAACTCGCTCTCATGCCCGTAGTGATAACCCAGGCTGCGCATCCGCTGGATGTGATCGCGCATGACAGATCCCAGATGACTTCCATAGCGTGGCGGCGGACGGAGAGCTTCCAGGGCTTTTGACGGGTCGGCGCTGACGAGAGCGCGTGCAATCCCTGCCGTTGAACGGCACTCATATCGTTTGCGCAATTCCGCGAACGGATTCACAGGGATGACCTTCTGTTCAGCCAACCAATCGAGGAATCGAGTCACCAACTGAGCACGATGAACCACCCAGCGAACGGGAGTATCGGTCAACTGAGTTCGCAGCCATCGGCGGAGGGCGCCCTGGTTGAGACCATTCCAGCCGTTCTTTCCAAGAGAAGCGTGAAACTTCCGCAAAGCGCAGCGGTAGCTCGTAGCTTTTGTCCGGACATGTAAATCCCTTACAAACTGGTCCAGCAAGTCGTCAATCTTTTCTACCCGCGCCGGCATTACTTCTTCCTCCCCGGCACTTCGAGACTGAGCGCGCGAAGATCCTCAGTTGCCAACCGAAGATAAGTCTGAGTTGACGATGAACTACGATGCCCAAGCAGATCGCCGATCCACTTCTCGGAGACTGAAGCCCGGAGCAGGCTTAACGCGCGCGCGAACCGAAACGCATGGGCGCCATGGCGCCCCTTAACCTCGATTCCGGACTCCTGCAAACGGCGACGGATGACGGTGGCGAATGAGGCAGGGCCCGCGAGTGGGCCGAATGGAGCACGGACCCTCAGGAATACTTCTCGACGTTCGGTCTGCGGCCGCCCCTCTTTGAGATAAGC
>DATCBR010000370.1:0-11745 GCA_036511765.1 Acidobacteriaceae bacterium
GCCAAATGTCTTTACCAGCTTCATGCGTTCTCCAACGAGCGACCCACAACTGAGAACTGCTTAGACGACAACTTTACTGAGCGGATATTCCACGATGCCTGTTGCTCCCGCAGCCTTCAGCCTGGGGATCACCTCGCGTACAACCGACTCATCGATGATGGTGTTGAGCGCGACCCACGCCGGATCGCTCAGATGCGAGATGGTCGGCGAGTCGAGTGCGGGCAGGTGCGCGACGATTGTCTCCAGCGCGGCTTTGGGCGCATTCATCATCAGGCCGACGCGGCCCTGCGCTGCAATGGCGGCGTTCAGCATCAGCGAGATGTTCTCGATCTTCTGCCGCTTCCATGCGTCTTTGTACGCAGCCTTGTTGGCGATCAGCTGCGTCTCGGACTCCATCAGCGTCTCGATGATGCGCAGGCGATTGGCGCGCAGGCTTGATCCCGTTTCCGTCACTTCGACGATCGCGTCGGCCAGCGTCGGCGGTTTCACCTCGGTCGCGCCCCAGCTGAACTCCACCTTGACGGGAATATTCTTTTGCGCGAAGTAGCGCTTGGTGAACTCAACCAGCTCCGTCGCGATCGTCTTGCCCGCCAGGTCTTCCGGCTTCTGAAAGGACGAGTCCTCCGGGACGCACAGCACCCAACGCACCTTCTGCCGGCTTACCTTGGAGTAGGTGAGGCTCGTCACATACTCCACGTCGGTCTGGTTTTCAAGCACCCAGTCGTTGCCGGTCAGGCCGGCATCGAGCGCGCCCTTCTCCACATAGCGGGCCATCTCCTGCGCGCGGACCAGCATGCATTCAATCTCAGCATCGTCGATTGCGGGAAAATAGCTGCGGCCATTGGCCGAGATGCGCCAGCCGGCGCGCTCAAACAGCGCGATGGTCGCGTCCTGCAGGCTGCCCTTGGGAATTCCCAGCTTCAGCTTGTTTGCCATCTCACCTCTTTTGTCATTCCGCAGCGAAGCGGAGGAGTCTGCTTCTATTTGGAATTTGTAACTTGAATTGGTTTGGTAAAGCAGCTGACGGTGCCCTCGTGGCAGACCAGCCCATCGCCCTCGACCTCAACGCGGAACAGCAGGGCGTCGTTGTCGCAGTCTGTCGCGGCGGTGATGACGCGGAGCCGGTTGCCGCTGGTCTCGCCCTTCATCCACAGTTTCTGGCGTGTGCGGCTCCAGAAGGTGACGAAGCCACTCTCCAGCGTCTTCGCGTAGCTGGTCTCATTCAGGAAGCCCAGCATCAGCATCTCGCCGGTCTTCGCGTCCTGCACAATGCCCGGGACCAGCCCGTCCATCTTGCCGAAATCGATTGCAGGTGCATTCTTCACTTCGCTCATCTTGAAAATCTCTCGCTTTCAGTTTTCCCAGGGACGGGGGTGGACGGAGCCGCGCGCAGCAAAAAGGCCCGCTCGCGGAGTGCGCGCCGGCGGGCCTTGGAAATCCGGTTGTGCTCTTCTATCTTGCACCGGACACGGCCGCCAGCACGCTATGCGCGTGATGAGGGTGATGCCCGCGATGCTTGACCGAAAAGCTCATGTATATGAAAACTATCGTTTTATGCGGCTTTCTGTCAACGGTCGGGCCGCAACTTACTCATAGGAAAGGGCGAGACGGACACTGTCACGTCTTCGGGCGATGGGCCACAATCAGCCCGCGGATGCGCTCATACTCGTCCTTTGGCAGGATGCCGCGCGTAGCCAGTTGGTTCTTCGCCGTATACGGACGGCCTCTGATCACACGAGCGGCATAGGCGGCTCCCATGCCAGGGAGTTCCTGGAGCTGGTTCGCCGTTGCGGTGTTGATATCCAGTAATTGCTTCGAAGCAGCGATCTTCTCTGCGATGCTCTGAGTCTTCGTTGGCCCATTCGCCGCGCTCTGCGCCTGCGCGACACCAGCTCTGCCCCGAAGCCCCTGGAAAGCCGCCCCGCCAAAGAGTGCTACGAGGCACACGATCAACACCATCTCAGGCAGCGATGCCGCCCGAGGTCCATCCTGCCTTGCCATCTTGAATCCCCCGAAAGTTTCTCTGCTGGTGCAAACAGGAGCGTCTCCAGCTTATACCTGCGGGCGCTGCCTGAGAACGCAAACTTGACCAATACCCAAACGCAGATGCCTACGCCGAGAATGCGGCCCACGGCGTAATATGGTGCGGCTGAAAACTTTGCTTTTTCGAGGTGAAGGCCGCCGTGAATGCCCGTTCGATTCGCTGCTTGATCGCTGCTCTGACGTTGACTGCCACATCCGCAGGCCTGGGATACGCCGCGCCGCCCGCCGCCGAGCACTGGGTGGGTACATGGGCTGCGGCCCCGTTTGAGCAGCCGAACGCTCCGCGACAGTTCCCGCGTCTAGTGCCAGCCGCCGGAGGTGCCGCAGCCGTTCCCGGCGCCGCGCTAGCTCCAACTGCTCCGGCAACAGCAGTTCAAGTCCTCCCCAGCCCTGCTGCGCCCGGACCCGTCCCTCCGGCGGCATTGCCATCAGCCAACATGCCCGCGATGACCCAGGGAGCGGCTCCGGCTGCGCCGGGAACTCCGCCGGGCGGCCCGAATCCGGCGCGCCGCTTCAATTTCACGCCGCCGCCGATCTACGGCTCCAGCGATATGACGCTGCGCGAGATCGTGCATGTGTCGCTGGGCGGCTCGCGTATTCGCGTCGTCCTGACTAACGAGTTCGGCACGGAAGCGCTGATGATTGGTGCTGCGCAGGTTGCGATCAGCAAAGGCGGCAGTTCGGTCAACCTCGTCGACGCATCCTCCGCCGGGCTGACCTTCGGCGGGCGCGCCGAGGTCAAGATTCCAGTAGGCGCGATGGTTGTCAGTGACCCGGTGAATCTCAAGCTGCCGGCGCAGGCTGATCTTGCGATCAGTCTTTTCGTGCCACAGCAGACGATCACGACCCTCTCGCAGCATCAGGCCGCCGACCAGACCAGCTATGCGGCGGAGGGCAATGTTGTCGGCGCAGCGTCGTTCGATACGCCGAAGGACATCCGCTCGTGGGTCTTTTTGAAGGGCGTCGAGGTGGAGGCGGCCGCGCACGCCAGTGCCGTCGTAGCCTTTGGCGACAGCATCACAGACGGCGCCTTTGCCACGAACAACTCCAACGCGCGCTGGCCGGATGAGCTCGCCCGCCGCCTCCTTGCCGACAAGCGGACCGCCGATGTGGCAGTACTGAATGAAGGCATCGGCGGCAACGGCGTGCTGCGCCACATCACTGGGCCCAGCGCGCTGACACGCTTTGACCGCGACGTGCTGGGGCAGGATGGAGTGAAGTACATGATCATCGTGGAAGCCATCAACGACATCGGTGCGTACGGTCCGCGCAATCCGAATGCGCCGCCGCCGCCCAGCGGAATTCCAACGGCCGAGGACCTGATCGTCGGCTATAAGCAGCTGATCGCACGCGCGCACGCGCATGGCATCAAGGTCTACATGGCCACGCTCACGCCGTATATGGGCGCCGGCTATTCGTCTCCTGCGGGCGAAGCGGTGCGGCAGGCCTGCAACCAGTGGATTCGCACACAGAAGGAGGCCGACGGCGTGATCGACTTTGACAAGACCACGCAGGACCCGGCGAAGCCCGACACATTCCTGCCGGCGTACGACCACGGCGACCACCTGCACCCCAATGATGCCGGCTACAAAGCCATGGGAGACGCAATCGACCTCGCGCTGTTCACGAAATAGTGCTGGTTGTTAGTTTGTTTCCGCATCGCAAATATTTTCCAGGCGAGAGGGTCGCGGGGCACAGGTCTGCGCTAGCTTTTCTGCGCGATGCGCAGGTGGAGTTCGCGGAGCTGCTGATCGGTGGCGGGTGAGGGCGCGTCGCACATCAGGTCGATGGCCTTGGCGGTCTTGGGGAAGGCGATGACCTCGCGCAGGCTCTGCGCTCCGGCGAGGATCATGACGATGCGGTCGAGGCCGAGGGCGATGCCGCCGTGCGGAGGCGTGCCGTACTCGAGCGCGTCCAAAAAGAACCCGAAGCGCTCGCGCGCTTCTTCGTCGGACATGCCGAGCGAGCGGAAGATCTCCTTCTGCACATCCTGACGATGAATACGAATAGAACCCGATCCGAGCTCCGTGCCGTTCAACACAATGTCATAGGCCAGCGCGCGGACCGCGCCTTTGTCACTGGTGAGGCGGCCGGAGGTGATGTCGTCCTCGTGCGGGGAGGTGAAGGGATGGTGGGCGGCGTCCCAGGTGCGCGTCTCCTCGTTCCACTCGTACATGGGGAAGTCGGTGACCCAGAGGAATTTGTAATCGGATGCGTTACCTTTTTGCTCGAAGAGCTTGTGCTTGTCGGCGAACTTGCGCGCGATGTCGAGGCGAAGCTGGCCGACGCGCTTCCAGATCCACTGCGGATCGAAGTTCCAGCTGACAGGCGTGCCAAGCTTGGGGGTGACAACAATGCTGACATCTTCGGATCGCATGTCGAGGCCGTGGAATCGCTTCAGATCCTTTTGCAGCGCGGCAAAGATATCGTCTGAAAGTGGAATGAATTGCTCTGCCGAGCGCAGACGAACGATATCGAGAACGTCAAGTCCACTGTCGCCAAAGCTGGCCCTTATCTCACTCATCAGCGTCTTTCGCGCTGTGGAAGATAAGTCTCCGACGCCCGGAATTGTGAAGCCGAGCACAGGCAGTCCCTGCTCGATCTTGAGCGTGGTGCGCAGCTCTGGCGTCAGCACATCGGACAGCGTGACCATGGCGGGCAGGCGCATATCCGGCTTGTCACTCCCATAGCTGCGCACAGCCTCGTCGTAGGTCATGTGGACGAAGGGCGTGGTGAGGCGGATAGGCGGATCTGCTTGCGCAAACGCAGCGGTGAGGAAGCCTTCGACGATGCGGAAGATGGTCGACTGTTTCGCCCAGGAGATTTCGAGGTCGATCTGGGTGAACTCGGGCTGGCGGTCGGCGCGCAGGTCTTCGTCGCGGAAGCAGCGGGCGATCTGAAAATACCTGTCGAAGCCGGAGATCATGAGGATCTGCTTGAAGATCTGCGGCGACTGCGGCAGCGCGTAAAACTCGCCGGTGTGCACGCGGGAGGGGACGAGGTAGTCGCGGGCTCCTTCTGGAGTCGACCGCGTCATAAAGGGGGTTTCAATCTCAAGGAAGCCTTCGCCGACGAGGTTGTTGCGCACGGCCATGGCGATGCGGCTGCGCAGCGCGAAGTTCTTCTGCATCTCGACGCGGCGCAGGTCGAGATAGCGATACTTCAGGCGGACCTCTTCGTTGCCGATGGAGTCCTCGGCGGGCGAAAAGGGAGGCGTCTTCGCCTCGTTCAGCAGCAGCAACTCGTCCGCGACGACCTCAATGTCGCCGGTGGGCATGTTGGGGTTTTCGAGACCGGTTTCGCGGCGGCGGACGCGGCCTTTGACGGCGATAACGTACTCCGAGCGGGCGGCGTTGGCCTTGGCGTGGGCGACGACGTTGGTCTCGTCCACGACGACCTGCGTAATGCCGGTGCGGTCGCGGAGATCGAGGAAGATGAGGCCGCCGTGGTCGCGGCGCCGGTTGACCCAGCCCATCAGGACGACGTTTTGCCCCGCGTGCTCCGCGCGAAGCTCTCCACACATGCCGGTACGTTCAAGACTGCCAAGAAAGTCGAATGTCACGATGCTTCTATTGTACGAAGTTTGCAGGATTTAGCGGATCAGGTGAATAGGGACACCTATATTAATTTGTTTCCAGGCCCGGTCTGCCGTGTAGACCTCTGCCCCCAGCTCAATCGCCAGGGCAAGACACGCGCGATCGCCGAGAGACAAACCGGCGTGGCGAGTCTTGGCGCGAAGCTCACCACAGGCACGGGCTTGTTGCTGAGTCATCGGCTCGACGCGATCTAAGAGCGCCAGCAAAGCCTCAGTCCGCGGCCATTGGGCCGCATCGAGTTCACTGATTTTCGAGTACACCTCAGCCAGATTGACCGCACTCATTACCGCGCCATCCATCAGAGCATATGTCGAGCGGCCGAATACTTCTCCCAGAAGGATCGCGAGCGGAATGGAAGAGTCCAGGACGGTGCTACTCATTCGCTGCTTCTCGGCGGCGCTCCTGAATCAGTTCGTCGACGAGATTTCGGCCTTCAGGATTCGCTTTCCGAATCTCTTCCTGGGCAGCGCGAACGATTCTCATCACCTCTTCCGGGCTTCGGCGTGGTCTTGGCTTCTCGCCTTCTGCAGCTTGCAGTGCGGCACGCAGCACAAAGCTATTGACGGAGCGGCCTTCGCGAGCGGCTGCACGGGCGATGATGGCACTCTCTTTGGGAGTGGCTCGGCATCCGAGCTGCTTGCGGGTTTGAGTTGAAACGCCCATGTACGCATTATGTATACATCATGTTTCAGCGTCAACTCATCTTCACTGACGCAGCAGATCCGTCAACTTCGCGCGCTCCACCTTCACCTGCTCGCCGCTAGCGAAGGTCTTGACGGTAGCTGAGCCGCCAGCGAGCTCGTCTTCGCCGAGGATGACGATGTGGCGGGCGACTCGGTCGGCGGCCTCGAAGGACTTCTTCAGGCGGAAAGTGCCGTCGCCAAGTTCAACCGATAGCCCGGCCCGGCGGAGTTCGCGTGCCAGGGCGAGAGCGGCGGCGTTGCGCTCCGCGCCCATGGGGGCGATGTAGGCGTCCAGCTTGGAAGGTTCGAGGTTCGAGGTTCCAGGTTCGAGGGCTTCGGTCTGGGCTTGCAGCGTGAGGACGAGGCGGTCTTCGCCGATGGCGAAGCCGATGCCGGGCGCCTTGGGGCCGCCGAGCATCTCGGAGAGGCCGTCGTAGCGGCCGCCGCCCAGCAGAGCGTTCTGCGTGCCCAGGCCGGTGGCGGGGTCAGCAGAGCTGGGCACGGTGAACTCGAAGGTGGTGCGCGTGTAGTAGTCCAGACCGCGGACCAGGCGCGGGTTGATCGTGTACGGCACGCCGCAGGCGTCCAGCGCCGCGAGTACGCCCGCGAAGTGTGCGCGCGAGTCGTCGTCCAGGTAGTCGGCGATCTTCGGCAGCGCAGCGATAATCTCCTGATCGGCGGGGTCCTTTGAGTCGAGCACGCGCAGCGGATTGGTCTCCGCCCGGCGCTGGTTGTCCTCATTCAGCTTGTGCTTCACCGGCGCAAGGGCCTCGCGCAGCGCGGCGTTGTAGCGCTTGCGGTCTTCGGTGGAGCCGACGGAGTTGAGTTCGAGGCGCCAGTTCTTCACGCCCAGCTCATCGAGCAGGGTCGCGAGCATCTCCAGTACCTCCGCATCGCGGACGGGCGATTCAGAGCCAGAGGTCGGTGGCCCGAGTACCTCGCAGCCGATCTGCCAGAACTGGCGGTAGCGCCCGCGCTGTGGCCGCTCGCGGCGGAACTGCGGCCCGATGTAGAAGAGCTTGTTGAGCGCCCCCGTCTCGCCCAGTTTGTGCTCGATATATGCGCGCACCACGCCGGCTGTGTTTTCCGGCCGCAGGGTGAGGCTCTGCGCCTTCTCACTCTGCGCGCGGGCACGGTCCTCCCACGTGTACATCTCCTTGGAGACGATGTCGGTCTCTTCGCCCACGCCACGCGCGAAGAGCTCCGTCGCCTCAAAGATGGGTGTGCGAATCTCGCCGAAGCCATAGCGGCTGAAGACCTCGCGGGCGGTCTGCTCGATGCGCGCCCAGAGCGCGGTCTCGGGCGGCAGCAGGTCGCGGGTGCCGCGGACAGCCTTAACAGAAGGAGTTGGCGTAGCCATGAAATTCCAGTGTAGCGAAACATGGTCGTAAAAAGCCCCGTCGCGGGCAACCAAACCGCGCATTGAGGATGCGAAATAGCAGCAAAAATCTCCGCGCAGACCGCAACAGAAGGCATCAGAGTAGACAGGGCAGAAGCCATGAACCCTAGGCAGAGGTACCAACCGTGAACCGAATTCAAAGAATCGCTATTTTCTCCACAGTTTCCGCGGCACTCGTAGCCGCGCCTGCGTTCGCGCAGAACGATCACCGCGATGACCACAACAATCAGAACCCGAGCTACCAGAGCGGCGACCGTAACAATCAGAACCACAACGACTCCAATCGCAACGACTCCAATCGCAACGACATGAGCCGCAACGGCGGCGACCGCCACGACGGCTACGTCCGTCACGATGAGTGGAAGAAGGGCTACCACATGCGGCACGAGGACTGGGACCGCGGCCAGCGTATAAGCGACTGGCGCACCCACCAGTTGCGGCGTCCTCCTCGCGGGTATGAGTGGCGGCAGCTCGACGGCAACTATGTCCTGGGATCGATCAACACCGGCGTGATCTCGGCGACGATCATGGCTCGCTAAAGCATTTTTACTCAAGGCTTGTTCGCCCCAATCTGCCCTTGGGTTGAAGGCCCCGCCTCGGTGGGGCCTTCATTTTTCGTGCCGGGGCAGGATCCCTTGAACCTCGCGAAGGCTCGCACATCTGCGAACATGCCATTCTGCGCATAAGGTACTCGGCCCCCGCACTCCTATACTGAGGCGATGGGGACGACTACGACCAAGCCATTTCCGAAGCCATTTGTCGACTCGCTCGAGCTGGAGAGGCGCGCACTCTCCCTCTTTCCGGGCGGAGTGAATTCACCGGTGCGGGCTTTCCGCGCAGTTGGCGGCCATCCGCCGTTCCTCACGCACGCCCAGGGCGCCACGCTCTTTGACGCGGACAACAATCGCTACATCGATCTCTTCGGCTCGTGGGGTCCCATGCTGCTGGGCCACGCGTTTCCGCTTGTGGTCGAGGCGATCCGCGAGGCCGCGGGCCGCAGCACCAGCTTTGGTGCCTCGCACGGCGGCGAGTCCGTCCTTGCGGAACTAGTCCGCCGCTGCTTTCCCTCGGTTGAGAAGATGCGCTTCGTCAGCTCCGGCACCGAGGCCTGCATGTCCGCCATCCGGCTGGCGCGCGGATTTACCGGGCGGAATTTTATCATCAAGTTTGAAGGCTGCTACCACGGCCATGCCGACGCGCTGCTGGTCAAAGCCGGGTCAGGCGTCGCAACGCTCGGCATCCCCGGCTCCGCTGGAGTGCCAGCCGAGACCGCGCAGTTTACTTTGGCGCTGCCTTTCAATTCGCTCGCCGCTGTCGAGGCCGCCTTCGCCGCGCGTCCGGACCAGATTGCCTGCGTCATTGTGGAGCCGGTGGTCGGCAATGCGGGAACCATCCCACCTGCACCCGGCTTCCTTAGCGGCCTGCGCCGCCTGTGCACGCAGCACGGTGCGCTGCTGATTCTCGACGAGGTGATGACGGGCTTCCGGCTTTCGCTTGGCGGCGCGCAACAGATCTACGCAGCGGAACTCGGCAGCGGCCCCGACCTTACCACGCTGGGCAAGATCCTCGGCGGGGGCCTTCCCTGCGGCGCCTTCGGCGGTCGCGCCGATGTGATGGACTACCTCGCGCCGCTCGGCCCCGTCTACCAGGCCGGCACACTCAGCGGCAATCCACTGGCCATGGCCGCCGGCATCGCCACGCTCGGATATTTGATCGAGCACGAAGGAGTGGTATACCCGCAGCTTGAACGCACCACTGCCGCCATCGCCGACGGCGTCGCCGAACTCGCTCGCAAAGCCGGCGTCCCTATGACCACCAACCGCCTCGGCTCCATGTTCACCTGGTTCTTTACGGACCAGCCCGTCACCGACTTCGCCACCGCCAGCACCTCGGACACCGAAGCCTTCGCGCGCTTCCATCGCAGCATGTTGGAGTCCGGCGTCTGGCTGCCGCCCAGCCAGTTTGAGGCGGCGTTCGTCTCCACCGCGCACACCACGCTCGACGTCGAACACATCCTCGAAGCCGCCCGCACCGCGTTGGCTCAATAGGCTCCCACGCGCTTATGTACGCGTCTGTAAAGGCCAGCTTTTCGTTCGGCACCACTTCGAGGAAACACGCCCGGGTTCGGCATCTCCTGGCCCTCCGGCCCTTGCATCACAACCAGCGACGATCCGCCCGCGCGCACGTCCATCTTCGCGGAGGTCGTCTTCCATGGCGCAGGCGTAAACCGCTGGGATCTTTGAGTCAATTTCATCTCTCGAATGACAAGTCAGCGATGGCGAACCAAGCGCGTAACCCCCTATGGTAACAGCATTTACGTCCCATTCGCTCTCTGCTTTCGCAGTTCAATGCAGAATCTCGCTGTTCTTATTTGTCCGGGGCTCGCTTTCACCGCGCGCCCCGGAATGGTTGTTCTAGAAAGTGAACCGCGTCCACAGCTGCAGGGAGCGCGCGTTCTGGTAGCCATTGGCGACGCCGAAACCAGCATTCTTCGGCAGGTTTCTTGCTGCAGTGGTCGGCAGGTTGGTGATTGTGGTGTTGGACAAGCTGGTGAATTGCACGCTCGAGTTCACGCCAGTGATGTGCGCCTGGTTGAACGCGTTGAAAGCGTCAAGCCGCACTACCAGCGACCGCGACTCGCCGAGCTTAATGGAGCGCTGCAACGACATATCGTACTGCTGGAAGAAACAGCCGCGCACGTAGTCCGCGCCGGACTCCAGCCCGACGCTGCCCTGGGCGGGTGGGCCAAACGCGCCGGTGTTGAACTGCGCGAGTCTGTTGCTGCTGCATCCGGAGCCGGGACCTCCGATGAGGACTACGCGCCCGCCGTAGTCCGGGGAGCCGGTGACAGCTTGATTATTGGTACCGTCCGCAAAGCTATAGCCGGCGGTGAAAGCGTTGCCACTATGC
This sequence comes from Acidobacteriaceae bacterium, assembly GCA_036511765.1. Taxonomy (GTDB): domain Bacteria; phylum Acidobacteriota; class Terriglobia; order Terriglobales; family Acidobacteriaceae; genus Edaphobacter. The sequence continues at coordinate 10,632 of DATCBR010000370.1, forward strand.
GCCTGCCAGATCCCGGACAACTGCCAGTCCCTGGTCACCAAGTTGAGCGCTTTCGTTGGCACTGAATCCTTGTTCCATTTCACGAATGGAATGGCATACACGAAATCGCCTTTCAGAGTATGCCGGGTGGGAACAAAGTTGCCCAACAGGGCATCGGCCTGGGCCTGGTCGGCGCGCTCGGCGAAGGTGCCATCGGGGTTGTGCTGGTAACGGACGCCCGTGCTGCCTTTGGAGACGAGGAGCACGGTGTCGTTCAGCACGAAGCCGATGCCGTGGCTGAAGCGGCGATTGACTCCGAACTGCACCGAGTGAGAGGTGAACCAGCCGCGTGCCAGGCTGGAGTTGATGGAGCCGAAACCGTGGAAGGAGCGCATCAGGTTGGCTGAGACTGCGCTATTACCGAGGACTGCGCTGGGAGTGACCGTCGGGTCCTGATTCTGCGCCAGGTACGCCGAGCCGAAGTCGATGGCGTTGATGTTGGCGAACTCGACGAGGTTATAGGAGTGCTGACCGTTGTAGGAGAAGTCGAAGATCTGCGCGCCAAGCCGGAACTGCGCGCCGCCGCTCCACGTCCAGGTGCTGGGAAGGCCACTGTTGAGTTGGTAGGGGCTAAGAGTCGGTGGGGCCAGGACGGCCCGTCCAGTGCTCAATCCGGTCAACGGAGCGAAGTTGAGAGTTTCGCTCACCAGATTCGGGGGGTTTTGAATCTGGTTGTAGACGGCGTTGCCGGCGGACCGGTCAAAAGAGAGGCCCATGCCGCTCCGCAGAACCAGCCTCCTCGTCGGCGTATAGGCGACTCCAAAGCGGGGCGCCGGAACCAGCGTCGGCGAGTTGAACGTCGTGTAAGGAACCGGATTCTGTCCCGATTTGTACAGGCCGTCGAGGAAGTTCTTCCCGTACGCCGGCGTAGTCGAGCCGGGCTGCGTCACGATGGTGCCGATAAAGGCGGTGGTGTTCGGTCCCAACAGGTTCCCAGAGACGGGGTCCTTCGCCTGGCGGTTCGTGCCGGTGCAGGGGGTGGCCGCGCAACCGGCTACGTACAGGACCGGCGCAGCGGACTGGCTCCAATGATCCGGCAGGAAGTTGACGCCCTGTCCCAGCGCGTCGTATTGCG
>DATCBR010000371.1:0-2849 GCA_036511765.1 Acidobacteriaceae bacterium
ATTCGTCGCAGAACCAGCTTCGCGCAGTCAGACCGAATGGACAACCTCTTGAGACTTCACACCTAGGTCGGAGCGCCGGCAAACGAGCGCCTTTTGCTCGTTGCGGCGCGCAGGCCTAGGTAAAAAGCCGCGCGAAGCGCAACCGCTCTGCCGAAGGCCGGAGCGGAGCCGGCACGGCGGAGCGACCCAATGAACCAATCGAATTTAATCCGCGATATCGACGGGGGCGTTCAACCTCGCCACTCGGACCCGCCTCGAACCTCGAACCCTGAACCTCGAACCTCACAAAACGCACCATTCCCGCGACATACATCCGCAACCGCACTATCTTTCAACTACTTCCACGATGACATAGGGGGGGTATCAACCAATGAACGAGTTTGAACGCATCGCCGCCGAGCCCTTCAAGCCCCACCAGTGCATGCACTGGTCCGACGGCCGCCGCTGCCGCGCCTACGCCATCCACAATGAGTACTTCTGCGTCCGCCACCGCATCGACCCCATCGTCAACATCGTCCCCTCCGAGCCCTTCGCCCTCCCGCCCTTCCTCACCGACCGCGCCCAGATCCAGGCCGCCCTCGGCGAAGTCCTCACCCGCCTCGCCGCCAAAACCATCGACGACAAGCGCGCCCGCCTCCTCCTCTACTCGCTCCAGAACGCCATCTCCAACCTCAAAGCCCCCAACCGCCGTCTGCCCCACACGCTTGACGCCACCACCCTCCGCCGCCGCCGTCGCCGCACCCTCCCCCGCTGGCAACCCCAGCCCGCTTTGACCGAACCACCACAGACGGATGCCCCATTCGTGACGGCCTCATCGTCACGGGTGGGGAATGGGGTTACAGACGCCGTCATCCCCAGCGAAGCCGCCAACCCGGCGGAACCTGCTTCTGAGATAGGTCCCGGCTTCAGCCCGGACAATAGAATCCAACACGCAAACTGCCGCGATCCTAAGCCCTGCGGTGCGTCATCTCCCGCCAACTGAACGCCACATCCGGAAGCACGAAGTAGCAGATCGTCAGGAACGCCAGCACCATCGCAAACGCATTCTCGGAGATATTGAAATACGCCGGCAGCGGGTTCAGCACCCGCGCAAAGATGAAGTTCAGCGTAAAGGCATACGACCGCACCATCCACTGCCGGTGCACCGCGATCTGCCGGTTCCGCGCTGTGACGAACGCGATCAGCGTGCACCCCAGCCACAACACGCCCATCACCGTGTTGATGAACCGCATGGACGCTGCGGTCGGGCCGCGCAACTCCAGCCAGATGGCCAGCGGCGCCGCCACGCAGATCGCAATCACGTAGACCTTCCCCATCAGCCGATGCCACGCCAGGTGCCGCTGCCGGAAGCGTGTCGAGAACTGGAACGGTCCCAGCGCCGTCGCCAACACGCCCGCAATCGCATGCGGAATCAGGATGAAGATGTCCGTGAGCAGCTTCGTCCGGTAGCCGCTCGGCGTGTGCACCAGCGGCCAGTCCGTCCAGATCAGCACCGAGATCCCCGCCAGCGCCATCACCGTCCAGAATGCATACTTGCCTGCCTTGCTCGGGCCGGCCTTCGTGCCGCCGGGGCGCGCCGGCGCCAGCGGAGTAGTTGCTGTAGACATTGGGTCACTCCCATTCTTGCTCGGTGCCTGGCCCCACTGCTCGTCTGCGAATGTTCAGAGTCTATCGCAAGTGCCCCGCTCAAAACGTCTTGCTGTCGAATCAAACGACTCTGCGGCGATCCACAGGCAAGCCACCTCCGCATGGGTGCATCCGCATCCAACGTCGCTGAGGTAACCGAACCCATGGACCACCAGGTCTTGATTGTCCTCATCGTCGTCATCGTTGCTGTGCTCGTCGTCGCAGCCATCGTCTTCGTCTCCAAACGCAAGCGCAGCGAGCACCTTCGCGAGAAGTTCGGCCCTGAATACGACCGCACCATTCAGCAGCACGGCGATGCCGCCCGCGCCGAAACCGAACTGCTCGCCCGCGAGAAGCGCGTCAAGAAGCTCACCCTTCGCACCCTGCCGGCGCCGGACCGCGAGCGCTACGCCGCCAACTGGGCCGCCGTGCAGCGCCGCTTCGTCGACGATCCCCCCAGCGCCGTCACCCAGGCAGACAAGCTCGTCACCCAGGTGATGGACGCCCGCGGCTATCCCACCGGCGACTTCGACCAGCGCACCGCCGACATCTCCGTCGACTACCCCGTCTTCGTCCAGAACTATCGCGCGGCGCGTGAAATCACCCTCCGGCACTCCAAGGGGCAGTCCTCCACCGAAGACCTGCGGCAAGCCATGGTCTACTTCCGCTCCCTGTTCGACGAACTGCTCCAATCCCACAAACCCGAAAAAGTTGAGGTAACCCATGAGCGACTCGCTTCTTGAAGAAGACCGCCTGACCACCGCCGACATCGCCAACCCCACTCCACGCCAGGCCCACGCTGCTGCAAATCGTGAAGCCAGCGCAGAGCAGACGGCAGATGCCCCGATTCCGCTGCCCGCATCCACAACCGCCGGCAACGTCTCCGCCACAACCACCTCGGCTACGTCGTCTCCCGCGCTCTTCCCCGAGGACGAGTTGCACAACTTCCGCGCCCGCTGGGACCAGGTGCAGACCTCGTTCGTCGATGAGCCCCGCAAAGCCGTCGAGCAGGCCGATAACCTCGTCGCCAACGTCGTCAAGCGCATCGCCGAGCAGTTCTCCGCCGAGCGCGACAAACTCGAGCACCGCTGGGACAAGGGCGACGAAGTCAACACCGAAGACCTGCGCCAGACCTTCCGGTCCTACCGCTCGTTCTTCGACCGCCTGCTCTCGTTCTAGCTTGTGTCGGTACGCTTGCGTTAAGCCTCGCTGAAAAATAAAAG
>DATCBR010000372.1:0-3746 GCA_036511765.1 Acidobacteriaceae bacterium
AACAGTTGCATGGAATCATCGATCCAGCCGTACTCCGCCGGCGTATACCGCCACAGATGATGGTGCGCATCGATCACTTCGGTCTTGCCCATAAAATCTCTTTCGATGATGGAACCGCCGGCAGTTTCGACGCTGGCTCGCTGCCTCGCTGACTCGCTTCTTATTTCCCGCTGTAGAGCATGTCTTTAATCGCCGCGCGGCGGGCGGCATTCGCCTCGCGGTCCGTCTTCAGCACATCGCCTGCGCCTTTGCCGGAAACCTCCGCCTCAGGTTCACTGCACTGCGGACACCGGTTCGCGAAGCCCGGCTTGCCGGGTCTCAGCTCAAACTCCTCACCGCACGCAACACACGTTTTGATAGGGAATGCCATAGGACTTAAATCATAAATCGTTCGCCGCGCCGTGGCACAGCGTCAGACTCAGTCAGCTTCCCTTCTGCGCGCCGCGCGCGAGGCGGCCTGCCGCCATCTTCGCCGCCAGCCGCATGGCAGACTGCATGTTGCTTGCATCCGCGTTGCCCTGGCCGGCGATATCGAATGCCGTGCCGTGATCGACCGAAGTCCGGATAATCGGGATTCCCAGCGAGATATTCACCGTGCGATCGAAGTCGATCAGCTTCATCGGGATGTGGCCCTGGTCGTGGTACATCGCGACGATCAGGTCGAACTCGCCGCGCACCCCGCGAATGAAGATCGTGTCCGGCGAGTGGGGCCCCGAGCAATCGAAGCCCAGCGCGCGGGCCTCTTCCACGGCAGGCGCAATCGTCTCCGAGTCCTGGCGGCCGAACAGGTTGTGCTCGCCCGCGTGCGGGTTCAGCCCGGCGACACCGATGCGCGGAGCGCGCCCCAGCAGCAGCGCCACCGCATCCGCGCCCAGTTGGATCGTGCGCACAATCCGCGCCCGGTCCAGCCTGCACGCCTCCTCCAGCGCAATGTGCGTAGACACATGCACCGTGGCCAGCTTTTCGCTGGCCAGCAGCATGCGCGATTCGGTCGCGCCGCAAAGCTCGGCGATATATTCCGTGTGGCCGGTAAAAGAAATCCCGGAGAGGGTCACCGCCTCTTTGTTCAGCGGTGCAGTCACCATGGCGTCAGCCTCACCGGACAGGCACATCAGCGTGGCGCGGCGAACGTATTCCACCGCTGCGCCGCCGTACTCCGCGGAGAGTTCTCCGAAGCGGACGACAGCTTCCGGCGCCAGCGCTCCTGCGCGCAGCACGTGCACATGCGGATGCAGTCGCTCGCGATAGCCCGCGGAGGCCGCCTCCAGCGCCGCATGGTCGCCGATGATGATCCATTGCGCCCTCGCGCGCAGTTCAGCATCGGCGAGGGCCTTCAACGTAATCTCCGCCCCCACGCCCGCGGGATCGCCGATGGAGACGGCGATGCGCGGCAGCGGAGACGCAGTAGAAGATGCGGCTTTCATTCCGTGGACAAGACCCCCGACTCGTAGATCCCAGACTCGCAGAACTTCGACTCACAAAACTCGAAGGCGCGGACCAGCGCATCCCGCTCGCCGAAGCCGCCCGACTTCGTGACTACAGCACGCCCGTCGGCAACGCCACCTTCAATCATGCCCCACGGCATGCCCGGCGCGACCTCCCCGGCGATGCCAATGGCACGCGCGCCCAATGCGCGCAGCACAAAGGCCGCAGTATCGCCGCCATTGAGAATCACCGCCGAGTAGTCCTGCGACAGGAACGCCGCGACCACAGCCTCATGCGAAGCCCCAGCCTCCGCAACGCGATAGATTGCCCGCCGATGCTCCCCGGATAAGCCGCGTTCGAGCCGAGCCACCTGCAACGCCGTCACAGGATGCGGCGTCCCGGTGAAAAGAATGGCGCCGCCGGCGCGAAGCGCAACCGGTGCGGATGTGCGACCCTTCCTGGAAACCTCCGCAGCTTGCATCTGCAGCGCCAGCGCGCGCGCAAGACCCGCGGAACCGGCCCAGAGAATCGGCTGCGCGATTCGCAACGCAGCCGCGGCCAGCCGCTCCAGATCAGTCTGCTCAACGGCGTCGCAAATCAGGATACGAACTTCGCTCTCAATCGCCCCGGCAATCGCGGCATGCAGATCAGTCTCAGACGACACCGCAAGAAGTGCGACGCGCAGCGCAGCGTCGGCGCTGAAAAGCTCCGGCAGCGATATCTGCCTGTCCTGCCCGCTGCAATCGCGCACAGAAAGAACTCCGTTCAGGACAGTGCGCCCTGCCTCCGGGAAGGCGGGCGCCACCAGCGCCAGCGCCGCGCCGGATGCAGCAAGCGCAGCTTCGATCTCCGCGGCAAACTGCCCACGGCCAGCCGAGTCCACCTTCTTGAAAACCAGCGTATCTCCACCGGCCTGCAGCACACCTTCGATCGCCTCAGTCACGCGCGCCGCTGCATGAACCGCGGCGAGATCGCGCGACTCCGTGGTGATGGAGACAATCTCTGCGGTGTCTTCGCCCGGATCCTTTGCATCCACAACGCCCACACCATCCAGCACCATGCGCACCCGGCCGCAACCGACGAACGCAGCCGCGCTGTCGCAGGCTCCGGTCACATCATCCGCGACGATAACAATGTGTTGAGGCACACTGGCTCCCGGCGGGATCGGCCCAGCAAACCGCCAACGCACAGTATAGGCGCGACTGCGATCTCAACCACCGGACCGCACGCTGGCCAGCAGGTGGTCACGGAAGGTTTGCGTCTCCGCTCCGCCAGACTGCTCATCCGGCGCGGAGACCTCCGGCTGCAAGGCCTCAATCTGCCCAGCGTTCGAAGCCGGCTGTGCAATCACTACTGTCTTGGCATTGAGGAACTCGCGCATACCCGCGGCCGACAACTCCCGCCCGTAGCCGGACCGCTTGACGCCGCCAAACGGCAGGCGCGGATCGCTGGCCACAACCTCATTGAAGAAGATGGCCCCGCATTCAAGCGCCTCTGCGAAGCGGCGTTGCTCCGCCGTATCCCCCGTCCACACCGACGCCGCAAGGCCGAACGGCGTGTCGTTCGCAATCCCGATCGCCTCTTCAGCATCGCGCACGCGGAACAGCATCGCCACCGGCCCAAACAGCTCTTCGCGATAGACCTCGCACTCGCGCGGCACTCCGGTCAGCACGGTCGGCTCGTAATAATTGCCTTTGCCCACCATCCGCGCGCCTCCCGTCATCACACGCGCGCCTGCCTTCACCGCAGCCTGCACCTGCTCGTCGAGCTCCTTCACCTGCGCCTCCGTCGCCAGCGGCCCGATCTCCGTCTCATCTTTCATGGGATCGCCGATCTTCAGCGCGTCCATGGCCTCGACAAAGCGGCGCTCGAACTCCTCGTAGACCGCATCCGCCACCAGAAAACGCTTGGCGCAGATGCACGACTGGCCGCTGTTGATCGCCCGCGCCTTGACCGCGCCTTTCACCGCCGCATCGAGATCGGCCGACGGCATCACGATCAACGGATCGCTGCCGCCCAGTTCCAGCACGGACTTCTTGATGAACCATCCAGCCTGCGCGGCGATCGCGCGGCCCGCCGTCTCGCTGCCGGTCAGCGTCACCGCCGCCACGCGCTCATCCGCAAGCACATGCTCCACCTGCGCGGACTCGATCAGCAGCGTCTGGAAGATGCCGCGCGGGAAACCTGCACGCCGCACCAGCGATTCAATGGCCAGCGCACACTGCGGCACGTTGGAGGCGTGCTTCAGCAGGCCCGCGTTGCCGGCCATCAGCGCCGGCGCAAGAAAGCGGAAGACCTGCCACAGCGGGAAGTTCCACGGC
>DATCBR010000373.1:0-6027 GCA_036511765.1 Acidobacteriaceae bacterium
CCTCCACACCCGCAAAATGCTCCGCTAAGAACTCAAAACTCTTAACCCAAAACTGTACCCGATCCGTTTTCCTCTTCGCTCAATCGCTCATTGCTTCGCTGAACAAAACCCCGACCCACCCCAAAAGCAAAGCGGCGAGCCCCAAAGGCCTCGCCGCTTTTCCTAATCCCTGTTCCCTAATCCCTAAACAGAAACCGGTTCCAGCACCCGAGCAAACCGCTTCCCCGTCCGCGCCGCCTGAGCATCCTTATGGAACGCATATCCGGCGATCAGCGGAAACGCAATCGTCGCCTCGGCAAACACCATCTGTTCATAGGTCAGATCGACCTTGCCCCACGAGCTGGCTTCCTTCAGCGTCGACCCCGACAGCGCACCATCGCGCGAGTCGGCAACCGTAATTTGAATCGCATACTTGTGCATCGACGCTTCAACACCAAGAATGTCGGCAGCCACCACAATATCCTGCGCAAAGTTCTTCGGTACGCCGCCGCCGATCATCAGTAGCCCCGTCGTCGGATTCGCAATCTTCAACTGCGTCAGCTCATAAAAGTCCTTCGCCGAATCGATCGACACCACCGGCTTGCCCCGCCGTGCATGCTGATGCGCCACAAAGCCGAAGCCCGCCGAGCAGTCCGAAAACGCCGGACAGAAGATCGGCACGCCCGTCTCATACGCCGCCAGCACAATCGAGTCCGCATTGCCCTTCGCAGGCGTCCTTCCCTCGCGCTCCAGGTACGCCCCCATCTCGCGGATGATCTCGCGTGAGCTGTACGCCCGCGGCTCCAGCCCGTTGATGATCTTCTCCGTCGTCTCGTCGCAGATGCGCAGCTCTTCTTCGTCGATGAACGTGTCGTAGATGCGGTCGATCATCAGCTCGCGCAGCTCACCGTCGCCGTTGCCGTACTTGTACTCATCGCCAGCGACGTAGTGCCGGAAGCCCAGCGCCTCGAAGAAATCCTGGTCCACAATGTTCGCACCGGTCGAGACGATCGCGTCCACCATGTTGTTGCGAACCATGTCCACAAAGATCTTCTGCAACCCCGCCGAGATCAGCGACCCCGCCAGGCAAAGGATCACGCCGCAGTCGCTGTCGCGCAGCATCATCTCGTAGATCGAGGCCGCGCGCGCCGTGTCGCGCGAGCTGTAGGCCATCGAGGCCATGGCGTCCACCAGCGGGACCACGTTGTACTTCGCAATGTCAATGTGCCGGATCGGCGTCTTCAGCAGTTCTTTTTTAGTTGGCATAGTCACCCCTAGTTTATCCCGCGAGGCGCGCGGCACAGGGTTACGGCATATGAAATTCTGTGGAACCACCGCACCATTCCTTCCGTAGCAGTGGGGTATGCATCGGATCATCCGTTGGACAATCTGTGGAACAGCTGTCTGCCTCCTCCTCGGCACTGGAGTATGCAAAACACTCGCGCAGCCTCCATCTTTCGCCGCCGCCACCATCCACCCCAGCGCCGCCGACGTAAAGTTCGAGCACGACGGCTCGACCGAGGTGGCCGGAGACATGCTGCGCATGCGCGACGTCACCGTAGACAGTTGCATCAAGTGGGCTTACGACGTCCAGAACAGCCAGATCGCCGGCCCCGCCTGGATGGACTCCGACCGCTTCGACATCACCGCCAAGACCGAAGGGCCCGCAAGTATCGACGAGATGAAGACCCGGCTCAAGGCCCTGCTCACCGATCGCTTTCATCTCACCTTCCATCGTGAACAGCGCGAGATGAAAGCCCTCGTCCTCACCGTTGCCGGCTCCGGCGCAAAGTTGAAGCCTGCCGCCGCGCCCGACGCTCCACCCTTCCGCCAGAACTCCGCCAACGGATCGATTGTGAGATCAATGCCGATCCGCGAATGGGCCAACTTCATTGCCGGTCCGCTGCAGATGCCTGTCGTCGACGAAACCGGCCTCACCGGCAAGTACGACTTCGCCATCGACTTCACGCCCTATCTTCCTGAACCTGGCAAGAACATGAGTGACACCCGGCCGGATGCAACCGCCCTCATCAAAATCGTCATGCACGATCAACTGGGACTGAACATCGAGGGCCGCCGCGCCCAGGTTGAAGTAATGGTGATCGACAGCGTTGCAAAGCCCTCGGCCAACTAGGGCGTGCACGCATTAGCTTGCAAGTGAGCCATCAATCTTCAATGCTGTCATTCTGAGCCCTGAGCGAGGCGGAGCCGAGTCGAACGGGCGAAGAATCCCCGCATTGAGTACTGCCACACCATTAGGGCGCCAGCGAGCGGTGCTCTCCCCTGGCCGCGAGCAGCCCCTACAATTAACGTGTGGCCACCACCACACACATCGCGGTACCGGCCCGCGCGGCCAGTCCGCTCGCCCTCTGGCATCTCCTCTCGCTCGACGCGCCCACCGTCGCAGCGCTCTGGACCTGGTTCATCGCCCGCTCCTGCGGAATGCGCCTGCCCCTGGCAGCTCCACTCGCAATGGCCCTCGCCGTCTGGATCGTCTACGCCTCCGACCGCCTGCTCGACGCATCCCGCGCCAACACCACCGAGCGCCGCGCCGAACTCGAGGCCCGCCACCGCTTCCATCATCGCCACCGTCGCGCATTCGCCGTCTCCATCGCCGCCGCTCTCATCGCACTTGGCGCACTGCTGCCGCTGCTCGATCCCGCCGCGCTCCGGCTCTATCTCATGGAAGGCGCTCTGCTCGTCGGCTGGTTCGTCCTGCTGCACGCGACGCACAGCGCACATCGTCTACCCAAGGAGATCGCCGTCGGCATCTTCTTCTCCGCCGCCGTCTTCATCCCCACCATCGCGCGCACTTCCGCGCTGCGGCTCGTGCTTGCTCCGGCCGCGCTTCTCCTCGGCGCCCTCTGCGCCCTCAACTGCCTCTTCATCTACGCCTGGGAGCACGATGAAACGGCAGCGCACGGCCCGCCCAGCGCCACTTCCCCGCACGCCACCACAAAATTTGCACTGGACCACATCGCCTCATTCGCCATCACGCTTGCCTTGTCAGGCCTCGCCCTCGCAATCTTCGGTCCCGGCCCCGGCCGCCCCATCGCAAGCGCATGTGCTCTCTCCGCGATCTCGCTCCTCGCCCTCAACTCTCGCCCCACAGAATTTTCCCGCATCCATCTGCGCGCCGCCGCGGACCTCGCCTTGCTGACACCTCTCCTGCTTCTGCCACTCATGCGGCGCATTCCGCGATGGTGACCGCCGGCGCTCCCGCCAACTTCAACCGCATCGCCCGCGCCTACCGCTGGATGGAGTACCTCACCTTCGGCCCTGCGCTCTGGCGCTGCCGCACCCATTTCCTTCCGCAACTCGCCGCTCGTTCAAACGCCCACAGCAGTTCCCACTGCAACGCCCTCAGCAACGTCCTCATCTTCGGCGACGGCGACGGCCGCTTCACCGCCACCCTCCTCGCCGCCAACCCCCATCTGCAGATCGACGCAGTCGACTCCAGCGCCTCGATGCTCCGCCTGCTCGCCCGCCGCGCCCGCGCCGCCTCACCCGATGCCTCCACCCGCCTGCGCACCCACCGCGCCGACGCACTCGCCTTCGCGCACAGTCTCCCGCCCGAAGCCCAGTACGACCTCGTCGCCACCCACTTCTTCCTCGACTGCCTCACCCCATCCGAGGTCGAATCGCTCGCCCAGGCCATCAGCCCGCATCTCAACCCCGGCGCGCTCTGGCTCCTCTCCGACTTCCGTATCCCCTCCGGCCCCATGCGTCTCCCCGCCCGCACTCTCGTCCGTTCGCTGTACCTCGCCTTCCGCATCCTCACCGGCCTGCGCACCTCGCAATTGCCCGATCACGCAGCCGCGCTCCACACTGCCGGCTTTACACGAACGGCCCACCACCTTTCCCTCGCCGGAATCCTGACCACGGAACTCTGGACTCGCACCCCCGCAGGCTGACCGGCGTACACTCCACACCATGCAGCTGCCGCCCCAACGCCCGCGCACCGATCAACCCGCCGATCCCGTCCCAGACCCCGAGCCCCCCAGCCCGTCCCTGCCCGCACCCGACCCCGGCGTCTTCCACCCCGACCCGCCCGACGGTCGCCAGACCAATCCCGAATCGCGATAGCCGGCAGTCTAACCGTTCTTTTCATTTGTCATTCCGCAGCGTTCGACGCGAACCGGGGTCCCCGGCGAGAAACCTCGCCGGGGTGGAGAGTCGAATGCGGAGGAATCTGCTTTTCACTAGAATCGATCAGATATGAACCTCTATATCCTGCGTCACGCCAGCGCCGGCGTGAAGCGCGCCAATCCCGTCCTCGATCGCAAGCGTCCCCTCGACAAAGACGGCAAGCGCCACTGCCAGCAGCTCGCCCACGTGCTGGGAGCGATGAAGGTGCAGTTCGACGTCATCATCTCCAGCCCCCTCAAGCGCGCCATGCAGACCGCCTCCTTCGTCGGCACCGAGATGGGCTACGAGGCCCCTATCGTGCGGTCGCCTGCGCTCGCGCCCGGCGCTACCTTCGCCCAGTTTCAGAAACTGCTGCACGAATATGCCGAATCCGAGAACGTGCTCGTCGTCGGCCACAACCCCAACCTCACCGGCTTCGTCGCGTCGTTGCTCACGCCAGCGTCGGCCCGTCCTGCCATGGCTCCCGATGGACGCAGCAGCCTCGTCCCTGTCCGTCTGCGCAAGGGCTCCATTGCGCGGCTCAACTACAACCGCGGCCCGGCCACGCTGCAATGGCTGCTCGATCAGCGCTCCATGCGCGCGCTCTACGCTACCTCAACCGCCAAATCGCGCTCGAAGACCTCGCGGAAGTAGGCCGCCTCCTTCTTCAGCGACCACGCCTCCAGCTCCGCGCCTCCCCTGCCGGGGACCAGCTCCACCACCACCCGCTTCGGATACACATGCGTCCGCACGCGCAGCACCGCGCTTGCGCGGTCCTGGTTCAGCGCAACTGCCAGCCGCAGCAGCACCACCGCGCTCATCACATTCATGTGCTCCTCCACCGGCACAATGCGCATCGGCCTGTCCATCGGGTCCACGCGGCTCTTGCCAAGGTAGCGCGCAATCGCCGCGACAATCGCCCGCTGCTCCGGCGAGAAGCCATAGATCTCCGAGTTGGCCAGGATGTACTGCGTGTGCCGGTGGTGTCCCTGGTGGTTCATGTACTTGCCCACGTCGGACATCATCGCCGCCGCCTCCAGCCACAGCCGGTACTCCTCCGGCAGCTCATGCACCCGCGCCAGTTCGTCGTACAACTGCACCACATGCTGCCGCACCGGCTCCGCCTTGCGCTGGTCCACGTTGTAGCGCCGGCAGACCTCCAGCACGCCGTCCCACCGCTCGCTCTCCAGCTTGCGATGCACGCTCGCCCGCGCATCGGTGTCCGCCAGCATCTGCTCCAGGATTCCGTTGCCCAGTCCCAGCGCCGAGTAGCGAAAACTCTTCAGCCCCAGCCGCTCCATCAGGTGCGCATACACCATCGCGCCGCCGATGATGATCTCCGACCGCTTCGTCCCAATGCCGGGGATCGCCGACCTCTGCACGTTTGACATCTTCGCGAGCTTCTCCGCCAGCCGGTGCACGTCCTCCATCTGCGTCATGCGCTGCCTGCCGCCCTTGGCGACGTGGCTCCCCTTCCGCACACGCCCGTTCTTCTTCGCCATGGCCGCGCTGGCTTCGCTCAACGCCGCCGCCGTACCCGAGGTTGCAATCACCAGCCCCACCCGCGGCTGCCCCAGCTTGCGCTCCGCGCGCCGCAGCTCCTTGTCGATAAACTGCCGCAGCCGCGCAATCTCCTGCTTCTCCGGCGGGTCCGACCGCAGAAACTCCTGCTGCAACCGCACCGCGCCCAGCGGCAGGCTCACCATCTCCTTGATCCGCCCCTGGTCGCTCAGCGTCACCTCACAGCTTCCGCCGCCCAGGTCGATCAGCAGGCATCTCCCCTTCGCGCCCGCCTCCAGCGTCACAATCCCCAGGTGGATCAGCCGGCCCTCTTCCAGCCCCGAGATCACCTCCACCTGCCACCCCGTCGCCGACTTCACCCACGCCGTAAACGCCGCCGCATTGCGCGCATCGCGCATC
>DATCBR010000374.1:0-7907 GCA_036511765.1 Acidobacteriaceae bacterium
TTGGTAGTCTTTGGGGAACGAGCCGAAGTTTCGGCAGATGTTCATAATGCCCGCCAAATGCCTTTTCTGCGATAACACCGCCAATAGCCAGGAGCACATCTGGCCGCGTTGGGTTCATGAGAGGAAAAACTTCGGGCCTATCCGCCATCAGATCGGCTCGCGGCCGGAGCGGATTCTTCCAGACCCGGAGCAGACGGTCGGTACCGTGTGCCAGCCCTGCAACAACGGATGGATGAGCCGGCTGGAGAGCGACAATATCCCCCTCATCGGACTCATGTTCGCCGATGTGTCCGTGCCCCTCGACAAGGAACAGCAAGCGACCGTGGCCGCATGGGCCGTAAAGACCGCTATCGTCAACGATTCCACACAGGGGCGGCACGTGCCCCGGTTCTACACCCGGGAGGAATGCGCCTCCCTGCGACTGAACCGGACGATCCCCGCCCACACGCGCGTGTGGATCGGACGGTTGAACTCGTCGAGGCTTCACCTGAACGGAACGCATATCAGGGTTTTCAGTACCGTCCCGCCGGCAAGAATCCCCGGCATGGTCATCAACGTGGTGGTCGGCCATCTCGCCGTCCAGGTGTTCAGCCTGCACCCGCATCCGGATCACGCCGGCATGGCGATTCCTCTACCGCCGCCTAAGCCCGGCGATTGGGACAACCTGCTCGTCTCAATCTGGCCGGTCGAATTCCAATACGTGACCTGGCCGCCTAGGCTGTCTTTCACGAACGGCGGCTTGCTGCCCATAGCCGCGCTGCTGGATCGCTGGCGGATCGGCCAAGAGGTTCCGCCGGATCATTTGAGGCGGTAGAGCCCGCGACTGATTTGAACGAACAGCTCCGAAAAGCCGCCGGGATTGCTGACCTATCTCAGAGGCAAAGGCAAATGCGTGGGTCCTTCGACTCCGCCACGTTAGTCTAATGCGCGCTCCGCTCGGGATGACGGCGGTTGAGGGAGAAGGGGTCGAGCGATCGTGGTGATCTGAGCGACACGCAGGTCCTTCGACTGCGCATTGCGCTGACGCGCGATCCCTTCGACAAGCTCAGGGTCAGGATGACGGCGAAAGACAAAAGCAAACACAGATTCCCTTCGGGAATGACAACAAATAAGCAACCCACACTTCGCTTGCGCGAAGGATGGGCCACCCGGCATGGTTCATCCCACCCGTGAACGCCCTGACGGGCGCTCACGAATGGGGCACCCCGGCATTGGGGGCCGGAACAAGTGCGGGGATTCTTCGCCTGCGGCTCAGAATGACAAGCAAAGACAACTACAGGGATCCTTCGCTACGCTCAGGATGACGGCGGCATAGTTTGTATGAGAAAAGGCAACCCACCCTTCGCGCTGCGAAGGATGGGCCACCCGGCATGGTTCATCCCACCCGAGCATCGGTGGCGGAATCAGCCGAGGCGGTTGAGCATTTCCAGGGGGGGGAGGCGGACGCAGGAGAAGATGGGGAAGTCCTTGAGGGTGTAGATGGAGATCTCGGTTTCGCGGAGCTGCTGGACGAGGTCGAGGAAGTCCTCGGGGAAGTTGGTCTCGAAGGCGACGACGAACTCCTGGTCATCGAGGCCGAAGGAGTAGGTGGTGTTGAGCTTGACGCGCGGGTAGGACATGCCGATGCGGATGTGCTCATCCATGAGGCGCTTGCGCTCGGACATGGGGAGGAGATACCAGGGGCGGGTCTTCCAGAAGGGGTAGATGAAGATGTACTTCTGGCCGCCGGGGCGGATGGCGCCGCGGCCTTCGCCCTCGCTCTCGTCGGAGCGGTCGATCTGATAGGCGGAGCGCTTGGTCATGGCGAGGAAGTTGTGCGGGGTGGAGAGGTAGCCGCCGAGCGCGGTGCCGAGGAGCTCGGAGCGCATCTGGTTGAGCTCGTCGACTGCGTAGCCGATGGTCCAGATGCACATGTCGACGTCGCCGCGGGTGCCGATGGTGGAGTAGGTGAGGGAGAGGAATTCGCCGGGCTTGTTCCACTTGTCGAGGACGGCGATGAAGGCGGCCTTGTGCGCGGCTTTTTCGGCGGCGGGGAGGCGGCGCCATTCGGGCATCACTTTATAGAAGCTGAAGCAGACGATCTGGCGGCGGGCGGGCGTGTCGCCGTGGGCGGACGGGGCTGCGCTGGGTGCGGATGCAGGACGGGCAGGCGCTGTAGGAGTGAGGGTTTCGGCCATAGGGAGATTGTCGCATTTAGGAGCGCGTCTCTGCGAGATGTGGGGCACCCAAAGACAAAAGCAAATGCGGAGGTCCCTCGACTACGCCGCGCTCACGCACGGCTCCGCTCGGGATGACGGCACCGGAGGGAGAACGGTTCGAACTGTATGAGCGACGGGATGACCCTCGGGGTCCTTCGACTGCGCTGTTCGCTGACGCGAACAGCTCCGCTCAGGATGAGGCATCCGTGGCGGTGTGGTTAGCGGAGGAAGTCGAAGTTGCCGCTGGGGTTGGCGGTGGCGTGGGGCAGGCGCGCGGAGTGGACGAGCGTGCTCGAAGGGAACCAGAGAGGGATGGTGGGGAGGTCGATGGCGAGGATTTTTTGGATGGCGATGTAGTCGGCGCGGCGACGGGTTTGAGCGTCGGGGCCGGACTCGGCGGCGGCCTGCGCGAGGAGGGCGTCGATGCGGGGATTGATGTAGTGGCCGCGGTTGGCGCCGCGCGGCGGAAGGCTGGCGGAGGAGTAGAGGTAGCGGAAGATGTCGGGGTCTTCGTTGGAGCCGATCCATTTGAGCGGGTAGAGCTGGAAGGCGCCGCGGGTGACGTCGGAGTAGAAGGTGCCGAACTCGGCGGAGCGGATGGAGAGGGCAATTCCAGCTTCGCGCAACTGCTGCTGGAGCGCGGCGGCGAGGAGGCGCTCCTGCTCGCCGGTGGAGATTTTGATGTTGACGCGGAGGCGGATGCCGTGCGCATCGGGATGGAGGCCGGCGGATTCGAGCAGCGCGATGGCGCGGGCGGGATCATGCGGATACTGCATGAGATCGGCGGGCGAGGTGGCGGCCCAGGAATTGGATGGGAGCAGCGTGCCGGTGGCGAGCTGGGCCTGATTGCGCCAGATAGAGGCGACGATGGCGGGACGGTCGATGGCGTAGGCGATGGACTGGCGGATGCGGCGGTCGGCGAGCGTGGGGTCGGCGGTGTTGAAGTTGAGATACCAGATGTTGGAGCCGGGTGTGTCGGAGATCTGGACGGTGTGGGAGTTGCGGAGGGAGTAGGTCATGTCCGGCGTGAGGACGTTGGAGGCGGCGTCGGCGGAGCCTTTCTGGAGTTCGAGCGCGGAGGTGACGGCGTCGGGGACGACGTTGAACTGGAGGCTCGCGTAGGGGGCTGTCCCGCTCCAGCAGTTGGGGGCGCGTTCGAGGACGACCTCTTTGTCCTGGGTCTGCGAGAGGAAGCGGTAGGGGCCGGAGCCGATGGGATGGAGGCCGAGGCCGGCGCCGGAGTTGCGGGGCACGACGCCGAAGAGGCCGTCGGAGAGATTGAAGAGCAGAGCGGGGTCGGGGCGGGAGAGATGGAGGACGACGATGAGGCGGTCGGGCGTGTCGATGTGTGCGATGCCGGCGAACGAGCTGGCCTTCGCGCTGAGCAGTGTGCCGCCGGGAAGATGCGCGGTGAGGGCGGGGTCGGTAAGGCTCTGGATGGTCCATGCGACGTCGGCGGCTTCGAGTGGGCGGCCGTCGTGAAAGCGCACGCCGTCGCGGAGATGGAAGATCCAGGTGAGCGGGTCGGGATGATCCCAGCTGGTGGCGAGCCAGGGCTGCAGGTTGAAGTGCGCGTCCTTCTTGACGAGCGGATCGAAGAGGAGCGCGCCGACACGCTCGGACTGGGCGTCGGTGCCCTGGCGGAGGTCGAGGTTGTTGGGGCTGCTTTCGAGGAGGATGACGATGGTGCCGGGCGGAGGGGGCGGGGTGCGGCAGGAGGTCGCAAAGCAGAGACACAGCGTCAGAAAAACTGTGAGAAGTGTTTGTGTTCGTAAAACGATGACCTCAGCGGCTAAAGCCGCAACTCGATTTTGCGAATACAACGGCACGGCTGAAGCCGTGCCCTTAAGCAAGACAAATGCCCGGAGGTGCTGCATTTCGCGAGCAAGGATGCGACGAGCGGTCATCTGCGGCTGACCTTGCCGAGGATGACGGGGTGCGAGGCGCCGGTGGCGGCGGGGACGTTGCCGGGAAGGCCGAAGTAGGTGAGCCAGGCGAGCAGTGCGAAGGCGACGGATTCCTTGGCCTGGGTGGGGATGCCGAGCGAGTCCGTGGGCTGGAGAGAGATGTGGAGTTCGTCGAGGCCTTCGCTGAGCAGCGACATTAGCGTGCGGTTGCGTGTGCCGCCGCCGGCGGCGATGAGGTCGGTTGGTGCATGTGGCGCGAGGTGCGGGAGGCAAAAAGATGAGACGGCTTCGAGGATGGAGGTTGCGGTAAGGAAGGTTGCCGTGGCGATGAGGTCGGCGGGCGCGGATTTGCGCGCGAGCTTCTTGACGCGCTGGGCGAAGGCGAGGCCGAACTGTTCGCGGCCGCAGGACTTCGGGGGTTGCGCGGCGAAGTAGGGATCGCGCCATAGCTGGGTGAAGAGGTCACCGAGGATGTCGCCGCGAGCGGCGGCGGCGCCGTTACGGTCGTATTTTTTATTGAAGAGCGACTGCATGAGGGCGTCGATGACCATGTTGCCGGGACCGGTGTCGAAGGCAAGCAGAGAATCGATGGATGCACCGGCGGGGATGGCGGTGAGGTTGGCGATGCCGCCGAGGTTGAGGAGGATGCGGTTGCGGGTGGGGTGGCGGAAGAGCGTGTAGTCGAGCATGGGAACGAGCGGCGCGCCCTGGCCGCCGGCGGCGAGGTCGGCGGGGCGGAGGTCGCTGATGACGGGGCAGTGTTGGCGCTCGGCGAGAACGGCGGCTTCGCCGATCTGCCAAGTGGAGCGGACGGGAGCGCCGAGAAATTTGTGCGGAGTGGTTTCGTGGTGGATGGTCTGGCCGTGGAGTCCGATGAGCGCGGGCTTCAGCGAGAACTTTGCGGCCGCCTTCTCGACGCAGTCGGCGTAGAGCGCGCCGAGGCGCCAGTTGAGGCGCGAGAGATCGGCGGCGGTGGTGGGCGCGCCTTCCATGATGCGGAGGACTTCGGCACGGACGGCGCGCGGGTAGTGGAAGCCGGCGTGGGCGAGGAACTGGATGCGGGGCGATTCGTTGCTGGATTTCGATGCGCGTGATTCGCGGGCGGGTGCGATGCGGCAAAAGGCGACGTCGACGCCGTCCGCGGAGGTGCCGGACATGACGCCGGCGACGATGAGTGCGCGTGGCTTTTCAGAGGTGAATTTGATTTTTATCGACATGACAGGAATCGTTCGTGGCTGGACCAAATGCGGGGATTCTTCGCCGTTGGCTCAGACTGACAACATTGGAAACCAGCGGCCAACATCGGCAGTATAGGCCGAACGGCTTGTCGATTCGTGGTCATGAGCCGAGTTCCTGCTTGAGTTCGGCGAGAAGGTTGAGGGCGTCGCGCGGGGTGAGGTTGTCGGTGTCGAGTTGAGCGATCCGGTCGACGATCTTCTGCGAGAGCGGCGTGAACATGGTCATCTGCAGCCCGGGTGCG
The DNA here is from genome assembly GCA_036511765.1 of Acidobacteriaceae bacterium. Lineage (GTDB taxonomy): Bacteria > Acidobacteriota > Terriglobia > Terriglobales > Acidobacteriaceae > Edaphobacter. Next base: position 5,586 of record DATCBR010000374.1, read on the forward strand.
GCTGGCTCGGCGGCGGCGTGCGCGAGAGCGGAGGAGACCTGCTGCGATTCGGCGCGCTCGTGGAGCTTGAGTACCTCGCGGGCGCGGGCGATGACGGAGGCGGGGAGGCCGGCGAGGCGGGCGACCTCTATTCCGTAGCTCTTGCTGGCCGCGCCGGCTTCGACGGTGTGCAGGAAGACGATGCCGGTGGCGGTCTCCTTGACGGTGACGCGGAGGTTGCGCAGGCGGGTGAGCCGCTCGGCCAGCAGCGTGAGCTCATGGTAGTGCGTGGCGAAGAGCGTGCGCGCGCCGATGGTGTTGTGCAGATGCTCGACGGTGGCCCATGCGAGCGAAAGGCCGTCATAGGTGGCGGTGCCGCGGCCCATCTCATCGAGCAGGACGAGCGAGCGTGCAGTGGCAGTGTTCAGGATGGCGGCGGTCTCGGTCATCTCCACCATGAAGGTAGAGCGGCCGCGGGCGACGTTGTCGCTGGCGCCGATGCGCGTGTAGATGCGGTCGACCAGGCCAAGGGTCATGCGCTCGGCGGGCACGAAGCAGCCGGACTGCGCCATGATGACCAGCAGCGCGGCCTGGCGGAGATAGGTGCTCTTGCCGCCCATGTTGGGGCCGGTGATGAGGGCGATAGAGGGGGCCTCGTGAGTGAGGGGTGAGTCGTCTCTGGATATGCTTTGTGAAATGCGGGGGTCCCTCGACTCGTCGCTGCGCTCCTCGCTCGGGATGACGGCTTCATTAACAGTTGTGGCCGCACGCGAGGTATGTATTTCGCTGTTCCAGGCATCGAGCGCGAGAGAGTTGGGGACGAAGCGGCCTTCGGCTGCATCCTCCATGCGGCGTTCGACGACGGGATGGCGGCCAGCGAGGATTTCGAGGGTCGTCGAGCTGTCTACCTGTGGGCGGACCCAGCCGCGCAGCGCGGCGAGATGGGCGAAGTTGCTAAGCAGGTCGATCTCGGCGACGCGGCGGGCGGTCTCGCGGATGCGCGGGGCTGCATCGAGCAGAGAGCGGCGAAGTTGGCTAAAGATGCGACGTTCTATATCCAGACTGCGCTCTTGCGCAGTGAGGATTTTGGTTTCGTAGTCCTTCAGCTCGGGGGTGGTGAAGCGTTCGGCGTTGACGAGGGTCTGTTTGCGCTCGTAGTCGGCGGGGACGGCGCGGGCGTTGGATTTGGTGATCTCGATGTAGTAGCCGAAGACCGAATTGAAGCGGACCTTGAGGCTGGTGATGCCGGTGCGGCGGCGCTCGCGGTCTTCGATGGAGGCGAGGGCCTGGCGGCCGGAGTGGGAGAGCTGGCGGAGTTCGTCGAGTTCGGGATCGACGCTGGGGCGAATGGCGCCGCCGTCAGAGAGCGAGAGTGGTGGCTCGTCAGCAAGAGTTTGCGTGATGCGGGAGTGGAGGTCGGCGAGAGGATCGAAGGGAGGGGAGGGGGGTGGGGTGAGGGGAGTTCTTGCTTCCCACTCACGCGCGATAGCGCTGCGCGTGAATGGGGCACCCGGAGAAGCTGTGGAAATTAGCAGAGAATCTGTGGAAATGCTGTGGGAATTATTCTGGGATTCTGGCGGATCAGATGTGGAATCGGCTGTGGATTTCGTGTCTTCGGGCGCTTTGGTGAAACCGCGGCCCGCGATTATCTGCTGCCAATGCTGGGAGTTGAAGGAAACTGCGGCGGCCTGGACGGTGGGCAGGCAGGCCAGCGTGACGGCCAGGGCCATGACTTCGCGCGGACCTGCAGAGTCGAGGGCAATACGGCCGAGGAGGCGTTCGAGGTCGAGGACACCAGACAAGGCGCGGCGGAGGGACTCGCGGCGGGGAAGGTCGGCGGCGGCTTCGGCGACGGCATCGAGCCGGGAGTCGATCTGGGGGAGGTCAGCCGAGGGGCGAAGCAGGGTCGCGCGAAGGAGGCGGCGTCCCATGGGGGTGGAGCACGCGTCGAGGGTGTGAAAGAGGGTGGTCTGGACAGATTCGCCGGAGAAGAGCGGTTCAACGAGCTCGAGATTGCGGACGGAGACAGAGTCGAGGATGAGGCAATCCGAACGCTCGTAGAAGCTAATTCTGTCAATGTGTTCGAGGCCACCCTGCATGGTCTTCTGGAGGTAATGCAGCAGGGCGCCGGCGGCGATTGCAGCGGCCTCATGGGTGGCGAGGCCGACGCCGTCGAGCGATTGCAGGCGGAAGTGGCGTTGAAGGAGTGGCAGAGCGTAATCGGCGGTGAATATCCAGTCCTCGAGCGAGGTGCGGGTACCGGTGGGGGGTGCGGATACTTCGGGCTGCCTAGGCGCGGTATGGGCCGATCCATTGGGGGCAGCTGCGGGTGGGTTCAGGTTG
>DATCBR010000375.1:0-2235 GCA_036511765.1 Acidobacteriaceae bacterium
AAAGAAAATCATAAGCATTTCAAGCACGTTTGACGATTTTCAAAAATCTGCGACACTTGCGCTCGTTGGCTCAACAGTTCCGCAAGATGCCCTGTCGCGCATCCAGCAAACCGTGCCTCCCGAATTGCGTGCCGCGTTCGACAAGATGTCAACGGCGGAGCAAAACCAGGCCACGTGGGCGGAGTAAAAGCAGGCCAGTGTGGGTGGTGCGCAGGCCGCTCGCGACGCGCGCTTTCAATCGCGCCGTAGCGAGCGAGCGGCCGTCTGTTGATTGAGGATCAGATGGTTGCTGGACCGATGGGTGCGGCGTCGGCTTGATCGTCTGTTTTGGCTGTGGCCGGATTTTGCTCCGTCGCCTCAATCGTGGCGGAGGCACGACGGCGGCCGGCAGATTGTTTGAGCCGATAGCTATCGCCGTTCATGGTCAGGATATGAACGTGATGTGTCAGCCGATCGAGCAGCGCACCGGTGAGCCGCTCCGAGCCCAGGACCGAGGTCCAGTCCTCGAACGGCAGGTTGGATGTGACGATGGTCGAACCGCGCTCGTAGCGCTGCGAGAGCACCTCGAACAGCAGCTCGGCACCGGTTGGCGACAACGGCACGTAGCCGAGCTCGTCGACGATGAGCAGCTTCACCACCTGCAACTCGCGCTGCAGCTTCAGCAGCCGCTTCTCGTCGCGGGCCTCCATCAACTGATGCACCAATGCGGCCGCAGTGGTGAAGGCGACGGAGAATCCCTTCTGGCAGGCAGCCAGACCAAGGGCGAGCGCGACATGGGTCTTGCCAGTGCCGGAGTTACCCAGCGCGATGATGTTCTCGCGGCGCAGAATGAACTCGCCGCGGGCGAGTTCGAGCACCAGCATCTTGTTGAGTTCGGGAATGACGGTGAAGTCGAAGGTGTCGAGGCTCTTGGTGGCGGGGAACCTGGCCTGCCTGATGCGCCGCTCGACCACGCGGCGCTCGCGATCGATCAGTTCCAGTTCGACCAGGCGCAGCAGATAGCGGGGATGATCGACACCATCGCGGGCACATTCGCGGGCGACCTTGTCATACTCCCGCAGGACGGTCGGCAGCTTCAATTGCTTGAGGTGATGGCTGAGCAGAACTTGCGGGGGGCCGCTCATGCGGCGCTCCCGGCAATGAGGACGGCGTAGTCGGCCGCCGATGTCGTCTGCACGCGGGTCTTCGGCAGATGCGGATAGGCGGTGAGATCGAGCCGCGCCGGACGGCGCTCGACCTTGGCCAGCGCGATCTGCTTGACCGCATCGAAGCCGATCGCACCGAGCCGGATCGCGTCGGTGACGGCATCGGTCACGACATTGCTCGGGATCGCCTCCATCAGCCGTAGCACCTGGATGAACTCACGCTTGCCGCGATTGCCCATGCGGGCCTCCAGCAGATGGCGCAGGTGCTGGAACGTCTCGGGAAGATTCCAGTCCTGCAACGGCGCGGCCTGATCGAGCGCGTTCGGCTTGGTCTCGATCAGCGCCAGATAATGTAGCGGGTCGAACACGAACGTTCCCGAACCATAGCAGCGCCGATGCCGGGCAATCTCCTCGCCGCCGCACAGGATGACGACCTGGTCGACAAACCCCTTCACCATCACCTCCTGGAAGCCATGGCTGGTCGGCACCGAGTAGTCGTTGCCCCGATAGCGTACCAGCGCCGTCGACGAGACGCGGGCGGCCCGCTTCTCGCAGGGCTCCAGCGGCACGGCGGGCAAGTCCCGGAACGCGTCAAGGTCGGCGCCAAGCCGCGCGCCGATGGTCTGCGTATGACGACCGGCTCGTTCCATTTGCCTCGCCTGGCAGCGCTCAGTCAGCATCGCGTTGAGATCATCGAAGCTCGCCGCAACCGGGATCGGCGTCATGAAGTTCGCTCGGGCGTACTTTACCAACCCCTCGACCTTGCCTTTATCGTTACCCTTGCCAGGCCGCCCGAACCTGTCCCTGAACAGGTAATGGCTCACCAACTCGGTGAACGCCCGCGTCCGTTCCCGCTTGCCGTCGCCGCAGATCTTCGCCACCGCGATCTTCAGATTGTCGTAGAGCACCGACAGCGGCACTCCGCCGAAGAAGGCGAAGGCAGCGACATGCCCGTCCAGGAAGGCCTCCGTCGTCTCGGCCGGATAGGCCTTCACGAAGCAGGCATCCGACTGCGGCAGGTCCATGCAAAAATAGTGGATCTTCATCCGCACACCGCCAACGATGGCGACGGCCTCGCCAAAGTCGACCT
>DATCBR010000376.1:0-6362 GCA_036511765.1 Acidobacteriaceae bacterium
GGGCTACTGCGCGGTGTGGACCTCGCCGGGATGCAGGACCGGCCTTGCGGCGGAACGGTCCGGCGCCGGTGTGAACGTCGCGTCGACGTCAACCGTGACCTGCTTGTCTGTGCGGAAGACGAAGGTGCTGGGATCTTTGAGGCCCCAGGCGACGAATGGAATGCTGAAGCGTGTGGAGAGCTTCGCAGCGGTCCCATCAGGCCGAAGGTGGACGATCAACTGCAAGGCATGGTCTGCGCCGTGCAGGCGAAAAGTGCCGTCTACAGTGACGTCGCTGCCCGAGGCTAGATCGATGCGGCCGGAGACGTGCGCCGGGCGATAGGTAATCTCCGGGTAGCGCTCGCTTTCGAGGACCGCGCCGTGCATGCGCCGGTCGCGGGCGGAGTCACCGCTCTCGCCGCTGGTCGCGTCGATGACGATCGCACCGGTGACATCGCCGGTTGCAGTGTCAACGTGGAAGCTGCCGTTGTTGAGCTTGAAGGTGCCGTGGACCGTATGGAGCGTGGTGTTGAGCGTCCAGTGTATGGATGTCTGCCCGGGATTCAGCACGACGGTGAAGGGCACAGGCTGTTGTGCGCGGGCAGAAGGGACAGTGAGCACGATCGCGGCCCAAAACAGCGCGCCCGAACGATAACCGCGAAAATTGCGCGACAGTTCCCCCGCAACGCGCAGCATCATGCGCTATCTCCCCGAGCCAGAAGATTCCACCCGAAGCGAGGGCCGCGGCGCAGCAGCACGGAGGCGAGCGAGGTTGCGCCGGTGTGCGCCTGCAGCAGCTCCGAAAAGACGGGAGGCGTGGCGGCGAGCGCGCGCATGGCACGCATCTGCATGCGCGGCCAGCGGTCGAGCGTGAGCATCAGAGCGCCCATGGCATGGGGCAGCCGGCCGATCTCGCGGTGCGCCCGCTCATAGGAGGCAAGCGAGCCGGCCGCGATGGCTTTCGCCAGGGCAAGCGCCTGGCGGAAGCTGACGGCGAGGCCTTCGCCGGTGATGGAGTCGGCGGAGCCGGAGGCGTCGCCGATGAGGGCAACATGGCCGGTGGCCACGCGGCCCAGCCGGCAGGTGGCGGAGACTGCGCCGCGCTGCTGCGAGACGACTTCCATGCCGTTGGCCCCGCTGAGCCTGCGCGCGACCTCAGGGAAATCCGCGAGCACATCCGTCTTGCCGCGCCGGGGATCGCGCGAGAGATAGACGACGCAGACGTGGTCTGGAGCGACAGGCGTGAGGTAAAGCTGGCCGCCCGGTCCCCAGTGCACCTCGACCATATCGAGACTGTTCGCCACGTCGATGCGGTAGTGCGTGCGGAAGCCGTAGCGCAGCGACTGCGTCTTTGCGCGGTCCAGCCTCGCCCAGCGGCGCACGGTGGAGGCCTGACCGTCGGCGCCGATAAGCCAGCGATAGCGCAGCGCCGTGCCATTGACCATGGCAACAAACGCCGCTCCGTCGCTCGGCTGTGAGTTCGCAGGAAGCGGTGCCGGAAACTCGGCAGGAAGCTGCAAGTGGCTCTCCCACAACAGGCGCGCGCCAAGCTCTTCTGCACGAGCAGCGAGCAGGGAATGCAGATGCGGCCGGCGGACGCCGAGACCCTCGCCCGCAGGAAACCGCGCCTGCACGCTGTGTGTCGAGTTGGCGAAGCGGATGCCGCGGAACGGCTGTCCGTTCGCGGCGCTGAGGTTGATCCCGAGTTGCGTGAGCACGGTCTGCGAATCGGGCATCAGGCCCTCGCCACAGGCTTTATCGATCGCAGGCGGGCGGGCCTCGACGACGACACAGTCGATGCCCCGCTGGCGCAGTGCAATCGCGGCCGCCAGGCCCGCAGGGCCGCCGCCCACGATCAAGACTTCCGTCTCTACATCGGCTTCGGCCGGTGAGGCGCCGCCACGCTGCGAAGGTTGAAGATCGGTCTGGTCTTGAGCGGTTATGTTGGGGAGGAGTGTCGGCAATACGTGTCACTTCGCTTTCTATGAGGTTTAGATGCGCAGGGCCCGCCGGCCGAGATCAAGTGCGTCCGACCAGAAGGTGGAAGAGCTGTGCAGCGCATCGACGACAGCAGTAATGGCTTCAACATAGTGGTCAAGATGCTCCTCTTTGACGACGAGAGGAGGCGCAACCTTAAGCACCATGAAGTTATTGCCGCAGATCTGCGAGAGGATGCAGTGGTCGTGAAAGAGGCGGCGCACCATCATCTGGCCGAACATGCCAGGATGGATGGCGCGAAAGGCCTCAAAGCTAAAGCGCAGCCGGACCTGACGCGGCGGCTGGAAGACGATTCCGTTGAAGAGGCCCAATCCGCGCACCTCCGCAACCATCTCGTAGCCGGAGAGCGCCTCGCTGAGTCGCAATCGGAGTGCCGCGCCCAATGTGTCAGCGCGGTCTGAAAGCTGCTCGCGTTCCAGCACGTCGAGCGTAGCCAGACCGGCACGCATGGCGAGGCCATTCTCGCTGAAGGTGGAGGTGTGGATGATGGCGCGGCGGAGCGAGCTGTAAACGGCCTCGTAGATAGCATCGGTCATCAACACCGCGCCGACCGGCACAAGCCCACCTGACAGGGCCTTAGCCAGCACTACCATATCCGGCGAGACGCCGTAGTGGTGTGCGGCTAGAAACCGGCCCGTACGGCCAAGGCCCGTCTGCACCTCATCCAGCACGAAGAGCGCACCATGGCGGCGGCAGAGCTCTTCCACGGCTGCGAGATATCCAGGCGCGGGAAGAACCATACCCGCCTCGCCCTGGATAGGTTCGAGGACGACTGCGGCGATGCGTTCGCGTTTGAGGACTGCCGCGAGTGCTTCGACGTCGTTGAACGGCACCTCATATGTGCCGGCCAGCATAGGGCCGAAGCCGTCGCGCCAGAAGGGGTCGCCCATCAATGAGAGCGCGCCGCAGGTAAGGCCGTGGAAGGCGCCGCGCGCATACACAATGCCGTCACGGCCTGTGGCGGCGCGGGCAAACTTGATCACCGATTCGACCCCTTCGCTGCCCGAAGAGCAGAAGAAGGCCTTGGTGAGCTTGCCGCCGGCCAGAGCAGTCAGCCGCTGGGCAAGTTCGCCCGCCGTGTCTGCAACATGGCTTTGCAGCATTGCAGGACCGGCAAGCGAGAGCTCGCGCTGCAGGGCTTCGATGATCTCCGGATGGTTGTGGCCGGTGTTATGGACGCAGTAGCCGGACAGGAAGTCAAGAAACACACGGCCGTCTTCCGCATGCAGTTCCGTACCGCGGCAACTGACATACCTGACGTTCATCCCCAGCAGATCGAGCAGGCGTACCCACTCCGGATTAACATGCTCGGCGTAAGCTTCGGATCCGGCGTTGGAGTGCCGGCTTGCCGGGGCCATACTCTCTTCGGCTAGCTTCATCGATCTTTCGACCTCCGCGATGTCTTAGACGATTAAGACTTACCAGTGTTAAACTAATGTCTTAACGTCCTAAGAGTCAAAGTCGCCGTACCGGCCTGCGGCGATTACGCAGCGGTCGAAGCGACGGGAGGGTCCATGCCATTTCGCAATCGCGCCAATCTGCCCACTGCAAGTGAGATGCGCATTTTGAACGCCGTCTGGCAGCTGGGCGAGGCCACGGTCGAGCAGATCGTCAACTACTTCCCGAAGAAGGACCGGCCGAACTATAAGACCACGCAGGCATTTCTGCGAATCATGGAGAATAAAGGCTTTGTGCGGCACACAGCGCGCGGCAGGGTGTTTGTCTTCGAGGCCATGGTAAAGAAGGACGATGTGGCCCAGCGGTCGGTCGCGGCATTGCTGCAGCAGAACTTCGGCGGGTCGGCGTCCGGGCTTTTTGTCAATCTGCTGGAGTCGGATGCTGTTCCGGAGGCTGAGCTGGCCGAGCTGGAAAAAATGATCCGCGAGTATAAGAAGAGGAAGAAGGGCGCGGCATCCAACTAACCAGGAAAGGCGGCGTATGGACTTGCACTTGGGTCTGCTAACGGCATCGGCGCTCGCAGGTTTTTTGCTGCGGACCGCCGTGGAATGGCTGGCTGTTATGGCGCTGGTGCGGATCGCCGGCTCAGCGCAGGTCAGATTTCGCCTGTGGCTTGGAATGCTAGTCACCTTTACAGCCCAGTGGCTGTGGACACTTGCGGGAATCGTACGCACATTCCACACTCTGCACGGGCCCGGGACCGTGGACCGCGCCGCTTTGGCGTCTGTTCCCGCGCAACGAGCCATAGCCGTCTCGTCCAGCGCGGCATCAGTTTTGACTTATGCAATGGCTGTCCTCTTCGTGCTGTATTGCGTCGCCGTCACCCGGCAATTGGCTCAGGTGATCTTGGAAAAAACTCGCTTGGCGCGTGTGCTGCGCCATTCCTGCGAGCCAAGGGCGGCGCTGGCAAATGCATTTGCGCACGCAGTCGGGGGACGCGATATACGTTGTGTGCTGGATGTGCTGCCTGGATTGGCTTCTCCAGCTACCGTTGGATGGTTACGCCCGCGTGTATTGATGCCGCTGGTATGCGAGATGCAGGAAGAGGTGGAGCTTGAGCCTGTCTTCTGGCATGAGCTCAAGCACGTAGAACGTCGCGACGCCCTGTGGAACGGTATAGCACGCGCGTGCCGGGCCCTCGTATGCTTTCATCCAGCAACATACTTTGCGATGCGGAGGCTTGTCGGCGAGCGTGAGCTCGCCTGCGATGCCGCAGTAGTTGCCGAGCATCCTGAGAGCTGCGATGTCTACGCCTCGTGCCTGGTGCGGTTCGCGCGAGCTGTCGATCTCGCAGCATCGCCTGCAATTTCAGCGGTGGAGATGGCCTCACGCTCAACCCAGTTAAGCGTGCGCGTACGCGAGATCCTCGCCGAGAGAAGTGAGACGGGCCTGCTAGCGCGCTACGCAAGATTCGGAATGAGCACCATGATTGCAGTGGCGATGCTGGCTGCTCTACCTGGCCTGACTATTCTGCTGTACAGCGAAATTGTGCCCTCGGCGCCTGCCTTGCGGAGTTTCTCGCAACTCAGGCTAAACTCTCTACCCTCTCAGCGGCACATCTATCCGGCAAAGTCTACGGAGCCGAAGCCCCAACAGCCTCAGATCACAGTGGCAGCCCCGACACACCACGATGAGGCGTTGGCGGCAGAGCATCGCGTAGCCATGGGAGTATTGACCGAATCAACAGGAATCGAAGGGCAGCCGACTGCAGTCACTGGGGACAATCCTATCGACATGCGTGACGCAGATCGCTCCGGACACGCCTCAGGCACATGGACCTCAGTGGCCGTGGACGCCGCCGAGCGGATGGGACCGATGCTGGCCGCTCACGACAGCGACGGTCGGCGCTAGTCCAAGCTGCCATCAGCGCCCGTGCGATGGATCGGCCGAGGTCGAGACGCTCAGGTCGAGCCGGTAGTGCGCCAGCGCAGGCGGAGCACCGGGCAGGTAGCAGTTTCCGTCACGGCTGTAGGTCGAAGAACAGGCCCGGGTAATGTCCTTTTCCTGCGGAGACTGCGCAAACTGCCATGCAACTGCACCGAAAGTGCCGCTAACGTCCGGCGCCGGTAGTTTCGCCGGGTCGACCAAGCAGCCGGGCGCGGGAGGACAAGCGTCCTGGTATACCCAGAAGGCGATGGGGTGCAGATGCTTCGCGGCGACCTGGGCGCGGATGTCCTGGATGGTGGTGATGGTGATCTTGCGTCCGTTCTCGTCCTCCTCCGGCACGGGCTTGCCGCTGGTGTAGACGCCCGGCTTGTAGACTGTTGCCGCCACGGCCTCTGTCCAGCCGAGCAGGTAAGCTGCCTGCTCCGGCAGCATGCGGCCGCCCTCTTCCTGGTCCAGAAAGATGATGGTGCCAGCGAGAAAGCCCTCGCGTCGCGCGGCCGCGACGGCCACTGCAGCGTCCTGGCGGGCGAAGGCGGCAGGCGGCTTGCCGGTCTTCTGCGCGGCAAGAATCTCGTTATCCAGCCGGCCATTGAAGGCGACCAGAAAGCCGAAGCCTGCGCGCGCCAAGGCCTCACGCTTTCCGGCCCAGGGGTTGGAGGTGGCGCCGGGGGGATTGTTCAGCCAGTAGCCGGTGAAGGCGAACTGCTTGTGCAGTGTGGCAAGCTGGTCGTCGCCGGGGTATTGGTTGGCGTCGAAGCCGGCGTAGTTGCGCGGAGCGTTGCCCGTCTGCGCCATACCCGGGTGGGTCGCGCAACAGGCAAGTGCGACGGAAGCGGCGGCACAAAGAAGCTGGTTCTTGCGCATATAATTTTTACTCTATCAACCTTGTCGAATCACGCAGGAGGAACGTTCATGAGTGCAGAAGCAGTGATGGAATCGGCGGACCCACGATACCCGATCGGCAAGTTCCAGCGGCCGTCGACAATCAAGCCGCAGGACCGGAGGGCCGCCATCGCATCGCTGGCGGAGCTGCCTGCTCG
>DATCBR010000377.1:0-2404 GCA_036511765.1 Acidobacteriaceae bacterium
CAGTGTGTCACCCGGCTTCAGTGCGATGGTCGTGGTATCGACAGCGACCGTCAGCTCCCGGCCAAGGCAACGCGTCAGCACACGCCGCTTTTCAGACTGCTCCGCCGCGGTTGCGGTAATCAGGCCGAGAGTGCGTTGCTCATTCACCCACGTGTGGTCCGGTGTCAGTTGGGTGGCCTTACCGTCCCGCACTAGGTAACAGCGGGAGTCGCCAACATGGGAGATGACAGCTTGGTCGTGCCGCAGTACGCAAGTGACGATTGTCGATGTCATGGGATGCCCGCGGCGTTCGGGACTCAATCCCTCGTGACGCACGGAAGCGTTGGCGGCCTGGATCAGCGCCGGCAACACCACTGCGGGCGGTGCATTCTCCAGCGACTGCGCGAAGCCTTCGGCTATCGCCCGTACCGCGCGGGCCGACGCCACCTCACCAAGGTTGCGCCCCCCCGCGCCGTCCGCCACGGCAAACAGCCAGCCTCTGAACTGCGACTCCTGGCGTGACCGTGGCACGAAATATGCGACGGCGTCTTCGTTGTGAGGGCGCACCCGGCCCGCGTCGCTTGCTTGTCCGAAGACTACGTCCAGCATGAATGTCCTATTCTGCGGTCAGCGGTCTTTGATTGCGCGGGGTGATACTCGCGGAAGGAAAACCGCCCCTCCGGCTAGCGGAGAGGCGGAGCGGTTCAGTAGATTCAATTGCGGCTCCAGTACGGCGGGCGCGCCTAGAGTGCGATGTCGCCACGCTGGCGGTTGCGAATGCGGATTGCGTCCTCTGCTTTGTAAAGGAAGATCTTGCCATCTCCGATCTCGCCGGTGAAGGCGCTGCCGATGATGGCGTCGATCGCTGGCTCGACGCGGTCGTCCGCGATCACGATTTCCAGCTTCAGCTTGGGCAGTAGCTGGATATCGTACTCACGTCCGCGGTAGGTTTCTGTCTGGCCCTTCTGACGGCCGTGGCCGCGGACCTCGGAGACGGTCATGCCCTCGACGCCAAGCGTATGCAGCGCCTCTTTTACCTGGTCAAACCGGTTCGGCCTGATGATTGCTTCCAATTTCGTCATTTGGAACGCTCCCTTCTTTCCTGGATCGGATTTCGTGTGGTCGCTCGATGCGCGCAGCGGAGTTCTGGATATATTGCCAGACGGCGGAGAGTTTGCGGAGAAGGCGCCCGGCGCAATGAATCAATGCCGGACGCCTTCCGCTGGATGCTACTTCTCCACCGAGGTAAGGCCGCTGGGCGATCCGAGCGCGGTGATGACGTACTCGGGGTAGGCCGAGATGCCGTGCTCGTGGAGGTCGAGGCCGTGAAGCTCGCCTTCCCTGGAGACGCGCAGCAGACCCATCGCGTTGACCGCATACATCAGCACCATCGATACGCCGAAGGTGGCCAGGGTGATGATGCCACTGCCGATGCACTGCGCCTTCAGCAGCGTGATGCCACCGTGGTAGAAGAGGCCGGCCAGCGGCGCGCTGTTGTCGGGCGCGAATGGACCAGTGGCTCCGAACTGGCCGCTGGCGAAGAGGCCCAGCGACAGCGTACCCCAGATGCCGCAGATGCCGTGGACGGGCACCGCGCCGATGGGATCATCGATGCGCAGCCATTCCAGCAACTCTACGCCGAAGACGACGATCACACCGGCGATGCCGCCGAGGATAATGGCTCCGGTGGGGCTGACCCAGTAGCAGGGGCAGGTGATGGCGACGAGGCCGGCGAGGAATCCGTTGACGGTGAAGCTGACGTCCCAGATCTTCGTCATGAGGTAGGCGGTGAACATCGCGGTAAGACCGGCGGCGCAGGCTGCCAGCGTGGTGTTGGCGGCGACGCGGCCGATTCCGACGAAGTCCATGGCGGAGAGGGTGGAGCCAGGGTTGAAGCCGTACCAGCCGAACCAGAGGAGCAGTCCGCCGGAGGCAGCGATGGTGAGGTCGTGGGGCAGCATCGGTCCGCCGCCGTCGCGCTTGAACTTGCGTCCGATGCGAGGCCCGAGGACGATGGAACCGGCGAGTGCGACGAAGCCGCCGATGGTGTGGACGACGGTGGATCCAGCGAAGTCATGGAAGCTCATACCGAGGTTGGGCAGGAAGAAGCCGGTCGAGCCCATGGTGGCGAGGAAGCCGTCTGGGCCCCATGCCCAGTGGCCGATGATGGGATAGATGAAGCCGGAGACGCCGAGCGAGTAGATGAGGTCGCCGACGAAGCCGGTGCGGCCGATCATGGCGCCGGAGGTGATGGTGGAGCAGGTATCGGCGAAGGCAAACTGGAAGATCCAGAAGGCGAGGAAGGCGACGCCGGAGGTCTCATACGTGGCGGGCGCGTTCTGCAGGAAAAACCAGTGATAGCCGATGAATCCATTGCCGTGGCTGAACATGAATGCGAAGCCGATGGCGTAGAACAGCAGGCCGC
>DATCBR010000378.1:0-7004 GCA_036511765.1 Acidobacteriaceae bacterium
GCTGAAGCCCCGCCCCTTCAAAGCAGGAAGCGGTCAGGCGGTGGTGAGTTCGGGCAGCGCGGTGAGGCGTTGCTGTTCGGCGTAGATTTTGGCTACTCCTACGATGAGGTTGCGGATCCGGGCCATGACGCCTACGCGCTCAGTGACAGAGATGGCTCCGCGGGCGTCGAGGAGGTTGAAGGTGTGCGAGCACTTGAGCGCGAGCTCGTAGGCACCGAGGGTTGGGAAGCGCAGGACTTGGAGCGTGTCGGAATTTTCTTCGACGAGGACGGCCTTGGCGCGGTTGAGGAGAGCGAGGCATTCGGCTTCGTAGAGTTCGAGGTGCTTCCAGAGGCTGGGGACGTCGGCGTAGTCGAACGAGTAGGCGCTGAACTGTTGCTCTTCATGCAGGCGGACGTCGCCGTAGGTGAGCTCTTTGCCGGTGACGGGGTCGCGGGACCAGACGATGTCGTAGATGCTGTCGAGGTCCTGGAGGAACTGCGCGATGCGCTCCAGGCCGTAGGTGATTTCGCCCGAGATGGGGTCGAGGTCCATGCCGCCGCACTGCTGGAAGTAAGTGAACTGCGTGATCTCCTGGCCGTCGAGCATGACCTGCCAGCCGACGCCCCAGGCTCCGCCGACGGGCCACTCCCAGTTGTCCTCTTCGAACTTGATGTCGTGCTGGGCGAGGTCGATGCCGATGGCTACGAGGGATTCGAGGTAGAGCTCCTGGACTCGCTCCGGTGGCGGTTTCAGGATCACTTGCAGCTGGGTGTGGCGGAAGAGGCGGTTGGGGTTTTCGCCGTAGCGGCCGTCGGCGGGGCGGCGCGAGGGTTGGGCGTAGGCGATCGAGATCGGCTTGGGGCCGAGGACGCGCAGGAAGGTGTCGGGCGACATGGTGCCGGCGCCGACTTCGAGGTCGTAGGGCTGCTGGAGCACGCAGCCGTGCTCGGCCCAGAAGCGCTGCAGGGTGAAGAGCAGCTCCTGGAAGGTTAGGGATTTCTTGTGACTCACGGTACTCATTGTTTACAGTGTAGCCAATCCTCGGAACAGAAGGCATAGATGGCCTCAAATGCATTTTCATAGTGAGAAATCAAGCATGTTCATCTAGTATTTGACGATGACAGCGCCACCGGATATTGCAGTGTTCAAACCCGTCGATATATTGACGCTGATCGCGTTGGTTGCAGGTCCAGCGCTGGCCGTGGGAATTCAGTTGTGGTTCGAGCGAAGGCGCGAAGTAAGACGGACTAAAATTTCGATCTTGGACGCATTGATGGCTTACAGGGGACGGCTAGGCCATCCAGACTCCGTTAGCGCAATCAACCGCGTCGAACTGGTATTTCATGACGACAACCGTGTTACCGGAAAACTGCGAGCATTGATTGAACACATGGAACGAGAGCGCAACTTGCCAGAAGCGGAGAAGCAGGGCGGATGGGACGAGCGCAGCGATCTCCTCACAGAGTTAATCGCAAGCGCAGCAGAGTCGCTTGGATACAAATTCAGTCATAACGCTATAAAGCGAATCGCCTATTTGCCACAGGGGATGATTGATGAAAATGAGTACACCACCGAAGTAAGAAAGCACATTTTGACAGTCGTAAAAGGTGAGAGTCCGCTCCTCGTGAGTGTCAAGAGGGAGGACGAATAGTGTTCAGGCTAGTACGATCGCGCTGCGGAGGCGGCGTTCTAGATGGCGTTCGAGGGTGGCGATGGCGAAGGCGCGGAGGTCGGCGGAGCGGGTGGCGGGCCAGGGTTCGGTGAGGAGGTCGGCTAGGGGGGTGCGGGCGATGCGGTGGGTCTCGGAGACGGAGGGTGCAGTGAGGGGGCGGCTGCCGGGGCGGCGGTCGTCGTGGCAGGTTACGCCGTCGGCTGTGGGGGACCAGTAGACGGTCTGGTTGCGGAGGGCCGGATCGGAGAGATGCAGACCGCAGGCGGCGCAGTGGCCTAGCTCGGGCATCCAGCCCATGAGGCGGTTCATCCAGAGACAGAAGTAGGTGATGGGGAGGTAGATTTGCTGGGCTCCTTGAACATCCTGCGAACCCACGTCTGAAAATCCAGACGTGGGGCACCCGGAGTTTATCGAGGTCAGAACGGTGAGGGCGAGGCGGTAGATGTTGTCCTCGGGGGCCTGGTCGGGCATGGCTTCTTCGAGGACTTCGGTGACGAGCTGGAGGGCGGCGGTGCGGAGGTAGTCGATGGGGGCGGTGAGGGGGGACCAGAGGATTTCGAAGCTGTCGAGGCGGACGAGGTCCTGTTGGGGGCGCTCGGTGTAGTGGGCGCGGACGTGGGTGGCGGGCTCGAGCGCTCCGCCGAAACGCTTGCGGGACTTCATCGCGTGGCGCGCTACTCCCTTGACCTTGCCCTGGTCGCGCGTGAAGAGCGAGACGAGCAGGTCAGCCTCGTGGAAGGGCCAGGTGCGGAGGACAATGGCCTCGCCCTGGTGCGGGATTTGGCGGCCTTCAGACATAAAGAACAGTGGTTAGTGATTAGTGATTAGTGGTTAGGAACAATGCGTAGCATTAGTGGTTGAACTGGCGGAGGTGGTGGTCGGCGTGGAGGTAGCCCCAGCGCATCCAGTCGGCGTGCTCCATGGAGGCGAAGAAGGGGTGGTCGCGGGTGTGGTTGGCGAGGGCGCTGAAGCTGTCGAAGGAGGCGAGCAGGGTGTCGCGGTCCTGCTCGAAGTTGGTGCAGGCCATGCCGGGGGCATTGAGCTTGAGCTGCGGGATGGTGGTGGTGGAGTGGGGCCAGGGCGTGGGTAGTTTGAGAGCGAATTGTTTGACCACGCGGGGAGGAAAAGGGAGAGGGATGAAATCGACTGGGGCGTCGGTGAGCGCGTAGACGTAGGCCTCGCGGACGTGGCAGATCATCTGGTTGACGGTCATGATGCCCCACTGGGGGACGTCGTTGGGCGTGAGGCTGAGGATGCGCGTGCGGATTTCGGCGGCGTCGTTGGGGTGAGACAGGGTCTTCATGGGGCGGCTCTGAAGATCAGGGTACTTGAAATGCTGAGCACGCGACCGGAAACTGGGCGAGCGGTTTAAAGACGAAGCGCGCAGCCTGAGCTGCGCGCTGTTGCGAAGGTTCAAAAGCGACGCGGACTAGCGGCCGAAGTGGGTGGCGTTCTTCTCCTGGAAATCAGCCCATTTCTCTGGCAGGTCATCGGCAGCGTAGATCGCCGAGACGGGGCAGACGGGAACGCAGGCGCCGCAGTCGATGCATTCGACTGGATCGATGAAGAGCTGGTCGTCGGTGTCAGCGCCAGCTTCGTCGGTCTTGGGGTGGATACAGTCTACGGGGCAGGCGTCTACACAAGCCCGGTCTTTGGTGCCGATACAGGGTTCCGCGATTACATATGCCATCTGTCTTACTCTCCTTGGTGATGCTGACTCGAATTCCTCATGTCGTGATAATTCTAGCAACAAAATCGGTGAGACCAAAGTCCAGCTAAATTCACAACTCGGACTGAAAAGACCCTACTTATCAGGCGTCGGCGCATCGGACGGCGTCAGCGAAGCCTCGGCGCGGCGGGCGGCGAACTCTGCTGGCGTGGGAATGGGTTCGAGGTTTCGGCCGGCGAACATGTCGGCGAAGAGGTGCTCCATCTCGTTGTGAATAAGGCCGTTGGTGGCGAGGAGTTCGCGACTGTCGAGGGTGAATTTGCTGCCGTCAAAGTGCGTGATCCGGCCACCCGCTTCTTCGACCAGGAGATAACCGGCGGAGGTGTCCCAGGGGTTGAGTTGGAACTCCCAGTAGCCGTCGAGCCTCCCGCAAGCGACGTAGGCGAGGTCGAGACCTGCAGAACCGGCGCGACGAACGCCATGCGAGCGCAGCGTGAACTCCTGGTAGAAGTGGACGTTCGGGCTGTCATGGCGTTTGTGACTGGGGAAGCCGGTGGCGATCAGCGATTCCTGCAGCAACTTCGCGCGAGAGACGTGGATGGGCTCGGCATTTTTCCCATTTCCGGTGGCGAGGGTTGCGCCCTTGCCGCGCGCGGCGGAGAACATCTCGTCTCGCAGCGGATCGTAGATGACGCCGGCGACCATTTCGCCATCTTCGTTGGGGGCGAGGCCAAGGCGGCGGCGCTCGCAACCGAGGATCACGCAGAAGGCCGGGAAGCCGTGCGCGAAGTTGGTCGTGCCGTCGAGCGGGTCAACATACCAGCGGTACTCGCTGTCGAGTGCCTGGCGAGTCCCCTCTTCGCCGTAGATGCCGTGGTCCGGGAACGCGGCGCGGAGGCGTGTTCCGATGAGGGCTTCGCTGGCCCGGTCGGCTTCGGTGACGAGATCGACGTCACCCTTGTACTCGGTGCGGACGCCACGGTGGTAGAAGTCGCGCAACAGGTCTCCTGCCTCGCGTGCGATGGATTCTGCAATGGGTAGGAACTCGGGCATGCTGTCGTTTATCCTGCACTCTCTTCGCGGTTGGCGTTGCGTCGTGGACCGCTGGCGCCACCTTCGGTGATGGTGCGGATCTGCGACTTATAGATGAAGAGATTGGGTTTGCCTTCGCGGGTGAGGCGGAGCATCATGTCGTCGAAGTACTCAATCCAGCCGCTGACGACCTCGCCATCACGCAGCTTGATGGCGACCGTAACCTGGCGGTCGCTGAGGGACTTCAGATACAACGCTTCTTGTCCGGTCTCGCCTGTGGGCGGACCCTTGTGACGCTTCTTCGTCGCCATAGATTTTGTCGCCATAGATTTCACTGCCACAGATGAATTGTACGGTGAGATTCCAACGAAGGGCTCAGGGTTGCCGGTTAGCGTAGTAGGCGGTGCGATAGCGCAGGTGGTAGCGGGCGGCGAGGGCTGGGTCCTTGAGCTGCATGTGAATGTGGCGGAGACCGGAGAAATCGACACCACGCTGCGGCGCATAGTAGCCGACCGTGTATTCGGTGCGCAGATCGTCAGAGACATGCGCGAAGGCGGGCGCGAGATCCTGCTTGTCCTCGACGTAGTAGTACTTTCCGCCGGTGTCGTTCGCCATCTGGATGAGTGCATGCTCGCCGCCGGTATCGCGTCCGGCATCGGCATCCACGGGCACAATGATCAGGGAATAGATCATGGCGCCAGCGCGCTCAGCCTCCTCGACGGCAGCGTCGTAGCTGCCGGAGCGCGTGGTGTTTTCGCCGTCGGTGATGAGCACGATTACGCGCCGTGCGCCCGCAGCGGAGGGAGCTTCTGCGAGCCGCTGGCTGGCGAGATACACCGCGTCATACAGCGCCGTAGCGTCGCCATGGGGGATGCGGCCAAGACCGCTGTCGATGCTCCTGGCGTCGTTGGTGAAGGAAACAAGCTCGTCCACATTGTCGGAGAAGGACATCAGGTCGATGCGATCCTGCGGGCGCAGGAGGGACTTCACAAAGGTTTTTGCCGCATCGCGCTCGAGTCGGTCGTCTGTGAAGACACTCTCGCTGGCATCGATGGCGAGGACAATCTCGAGGGGTGTGGTCGACTCCCTATCGAAGAAGGCGATCTTCTGCGGGCGATTGTCTTCTGTTACTTCGAAGTCGGCGGCCTGCAGCCCGGGGACGGGCGCGCCGTGTTCGTCGACGACGTTGAGGGCAACCGATACAAGGCGGCTCTCTACATGAATCGTGGGAATCTCTGGAATCTGGCTGGCGATCGGCGGACGCTCAATGGGCGCAGGCTGGGATTGTTGCGGCGCGGCCATTGCGGCGAACGGCATGCACAGCAGGAGCAGCGGCGTTGCGATGGCAGAAAGCGCGAGGTTCATCTTCCATTCCCGGCAATGTCTTCGGGAAACGGTTCGCCATCGGCCCAGACTGCACCGTCGACAAACTGTTCCTTCTTCCAGATGGGGACGGTTTTTTTGAGGGTGTCGATTACCCAGCGACAGGCGTCGAAGGCAGCCGCTCGATGCGCTGAGGCGACGACGATGAGGATGCTGGTCTCGCCGACCAGGAGGCGACCGAGACGGTGGACGATCGCGACCTCGCGCACGCCGAAGTGTTCCATGGCCTCGGAGCGAAGCAGGTGCATTTGCTTCAGGGCCATCTCCTCGTAGGCTTCATAGTCCAGGTGCAGGGTCATGCGGCCGCGGGTATTGTCGCGCACGATGCCGTCGAAGATGCAGACCGCGCCGTCGGAACCGGCCTTGATCGCCCCAGCGATCGCGGCTGCGTCAATGGGCTCGCGCACAAGAGCGATGCAGGGGCGTGGCGCAGGCACATCGGGTGCAGTGCCCCCGCTTACGGGCGGCAGGATCGCAATCTCGTCGCCATCGTTGAGCGTCTGGTCGGGCGAGGCGTACGCGTGATTTACCGCAATGGCAGCAGAGCGTAACGCGGCCTCCGCGATGGTGCCTTCGCGAGAGAGTTTCGCGAGCAGGCCTGAAACGGACTCCCCTGGATCGAGTTCGCGCCAGGCGCCGTCCGCGGGAAAGATCGTCTTCAGCGAACCGAAGGAGAGCAGCCGCACGCGGATGGAAGGGGAACTCATCTGTCCAGAATACTTGAGTTTTATCGCTGGATTTGACGGAATCAACGCTTGCCCGTCCGGCGAGTGATTGCGGTATACTCGGCGGGCACCCGAGACCACACACTGCACTATCCTGGAGGATCCATGATCAAGGGATTTCGAGACTTTATTTTGCGCGGCAACGTAATGGATCTGGCAGTCGCAGTCATTATCGGCGTGGCCTTTACAGCGATCGTCACGGCGTTGACGACCAACATCATCAACCCGCTGCTCGGCGCGATTATAGGTAAACCGAACTTCGACGACCTCGTGGGGCATGTCCACGGCGGCGTGATCAAGTACGGGACATTTCTGACCGCGATTGTGAACTTCCTCCTGATAGCTGCGGTGGTCTATTTTTTCCTCGTGCTTCCCGCGCAGTACCTCATGAAGAAGTTCAATCCTCCGGCAGTCGAGCTGCCTGTAACGAAGCCGTGTCCGCAATGCCTCGGCGATATTCCGATCGCTGCGACTCGCTGCAAGTTTTGCACCCAGCCGGTTTAGCTTACCGCGCCCAGGACGGCGGACTTCGCGTACACTC
>DATCBR010000379.1:0-5090 GCA_036511765.1 Acidobacteriaceae bacterium
AGCGCGGCCCTCAGGCTGGGATTTGCCAGCCCTTGCTGCCGCACGATCAGCTCCGCCTCCATCGTCGAGTAGGTGTTGTGCTTCGTCACCCAGTGCGCAATGCCCTTCGAGAAAGGAAAGTGGTCCAGCGGCGCCAGCAGCTCCGCGACTGGCCCGTCCACTTCGAGCACCTCGTTGATCGCCCGCGTGTACTTCGCCTTCTCCGGCCGCACCAGGCGAATGTAGAAAGGTGAGATCTGCGCATGTCTCAGCCACGCGCCAAAGAGAAAGTCGCGTCGCCGCAGCCGAAAGCCCGCAGTATTCGCCGGCGCCTCCAGCACCACGCGCTGGATCTCGGCGGAAAGTTCGGCTGTGGACCGCTCGTCCGCATCCAGCAGAAACACCCATGGATGTTTGAACGGAATCGCAAACGCGGCATTGCGATGCGTCGCATAGTCGTCGAACGCCCGCGTATGCACCTGCGCTCCCGCCGCGCGCGCAATCTCCTGCGTCCCGTCGGTCGAGTGCGAATCGAAGACATGAATGTCATCCGACCACGCGACGGACTCAAGCGCAGCAGGCAGGTCGCGCTCTTCATTCTTCGTCAAGATCAGGACAGAAATAGGCGGAGGATTCACTTGCGTTATCGTATCCGAACCCGCACCGCTGTCACCCGCTCGTTCTTATCTCGGATCGATGGAACGCGTTCCGCTCTTCGTCATCCCATCGGCAAACGGTCCTGGCATGCGATCCGCGCCATTTACCGGATGTCCATAGAAGTCCACATCGATGTTTCCGTACACAGGCAGCGCCTTTACGTCGCCCTTCACCGCCACATCCGACTGCAGCGCATCCGGATCGACCTTCGCCGTTACCTCAGCTGTGGTTCCCGCCTTGTCCCAGCCGTGCTGGTCGCGCCAGGAGTCGAGATTGTCCCACTCTTGCGGCTCGGGGAACTTCACCCGCAGATACGGCTGTCCGCCTCCGCGGTTGCGCCCGGAAGGGACGCCGTAGACATTCCCGTCCGCAAAGTTGCGCGGGTTGTTGAACTCGATCGCCGACTGGCCCATCCCGTTAAAGACGTTCCCGAAGACGCGCAGGTCGTGCACATCGTTGGTATGCCCGTTGACCGGACGCGGCGCGCCGAGACCGGCGGTCGTGTCCACGCACACCTTGGCGCAGTCGAGGAAAAGGTTGTACGCGATGATCACATGGTTGGTATCGCGGATGAGAATTCCGCCCGTCAGATGGTCGAAGATGTTGTTGTCGATCTCGTTCAGCGCATCGCTGCCTTCAATATGAACCGCGTGCGGGTTCACGTCGCCGGGAATATCCGCAAATACGTTCCCGGTGATGCGGTCGTTGGTGTTGCCGATGTCCAGCCAGATGCCGTTGGCGTGGCGGATGTGCCGCACCACATTATTGCGGAAGAGCAGGTTGCGCGTGCGATGCATCTTCGTGCCGCCGGACTCCGACAGGTGCGCCGCGTCCTGCCAACCGACCCACTCAAACAGGTTCTTCTCGACCAGCATGTTCTGCGGACCGCCCGTGGCTCCCAGGCCCTCAATGCCGCAGTAGCGGAAGGTATTGTGTCGCACGATGGTGAATCCGACGGGATCGGCTGGACGCGCCGCTCCCCAATCGACGTCGCCCGCATCCAGGCCGACGCCATTGGCCCACTCGAATGTGTTGTCCTCAAAGATGAAGTGATTGCCGTGGTTGGTCGAGACCAGCCCGCGCTGCGGGTTGGGGAAGCTGTTGCCCGCATACCGGAATGTAATGCCCTTCACGCGGATGTAGGCCTGATACGGCTTCGCCGGAGAGAAGACCGACTCCTCATTCGTAATCTCGATGACGTGCTTCACGGGATCGTCATCGTTGGCAAGGCGAATATGCAGGGTAAGCCCGTCGGATTCGACCCAGACCTTGCCCGTATACGGCGAGAACTCCGCAAACAGCGGCGCCCAATGGATATCCTGGGAGTGGTTCAGCGAGCGCGCCGAGGGTCCGGCCAGCTCGGCGGGCAACGGAACCTGCTCCAGCGGCTTGCCATCCACAAACACCAGTCCGCGTCGCCGGAAGTAGTTCCACATATTGTCCTTCGCATAGTTGATCCAGTAGGTATCGTCGGTCACGTTGGGCAGCGCGAAGGGGTTGTAGCCCGTGGGAAAGAGCTTGGGATCGAGATGCAGCTCCCACGCCTTCACCGGCTGGCCGGTGGTGGTGTCGTTGCCAATGTTCCAGCCCTCACTCGGCTGCCAGCCGGTGACTGGCACCGCGCCCTCTACGACAACATTCGCGCCGGGCGCCGCCTCGTAGCTGATCATTGCGTCCGGACTTGTCCCGCCTCGCGCGGGGCGAATGGGCTCGCGATACACGCCAGTCGCGATCACCACACGCTCGCCCGGCTGCAGCATCTGCGCCGCGCGATCAATGGTGCGGAAGGGATGGTCCTGTGTCCCGGGGCCTTTGTCGCCTGCGTTCTTCGCGCTCGCGTCCACGTAGTAGGTCTTGCTGAAGTGCAGCGGCCTTTCCCACATGGGAAACTCGGTGCCGTCAGGCAGCCGCGAGCTATCGGCGAAGGCAGCCGTGGAAGCGATAGAGAGTACGAGGGCGAGACTGCAGATGAGTTTCATTGAGTCACTTCCGCAGCCTGCAAGTGCAGGCCGTCTGAATTTTCCGGTTGGAATCACTCAACTGTTCCGGAGCGCCGCCCAGCATACTACAACCGTCTACATCGAGGCCGGGAACCGGCTACCTCTCGTGGCGACGGAAGGCCAGCACCGCATTCAGCCCACCGAAGGCGAGTGAGTTGGAGAGGGCGACGTCCTTGCCGGGTGCGAGCGGTCGTGGCGCATCGACGATCACATCGAGATCCAGCGTGGGGTCGACAACACCGACGTTTGCCGTGTGCGGCAGACTTGCCGCGTCCAGCGCGAGCGCTGTGGCCAGCGCCTCGATCGCTCCTGCTGCGCCGATGGAATGGCCGGTCAGGGATTTCGTGGCTCCGACAGGAATATGCGGCGCATGCGGGCCGAGCGCCTGGTGGATAGCGGCGGCTTCCACTGCGTCGTTGGTCGGCGTGCCTGTACCGTGCGCGTTGATGTAGCCGATTCGAGAGGCCCATGTGTGTTCAAGGCTTCGTTCTACCCCACTCATCTCGCCGCTGTGCGGCTCCATGAATGGGCCACCCAAAGTTAATGTGATGTCGTCGATGGCACGGCGGATGGCGAGGGCGGCTCCTTCAGCGCGCGGCTGCGTAATGTGGTGGGCGTCGGCGGACATGCCGAAGCCGACGATCTCGGCATAGATATGCGCACCGCGGGCAACGGCAGCATCCAGCGGCTCCAGCACCAGCATGGCAGCGCCTTCGCCGAGCGTCATGCCGTCGCGGTCCGCGGCGAAGGGTCGGCACACCGTCGGCGAGACGACGCGCATCGAGTCCCACGCACGCAGGAACCCCCATGTGAGCGCCGCCTCATATCCGCCTGCAATCGCCGCTGCTGCTTGTCCGCTGCGCACCATGTGGAAGGCGAGGCCGATGGCGTGGGTGCCCGAAGCGCAGGCGGTGGAGATGTTCAATACCGGACCTGTCACGCCCGTCTCAATGGCGATGTTGCTGGCGCCGGAGCTGGACATCGCCCGCACGATGCCCAGCGGCGAGATCCGCGCGTTACGTGTGTAGAGACCGCGGTTGGCTTCTTCATCCGCCGCGCGTCCGCCGCAGCCGCAGCCGATGATGACTGCCATGGTGGAAGGATCGTAGTGCTTGAGCACTCCCGAGTCTTCGACCGCCTGGCGCGCGCTGACGATGCCGAACTGCGCGCTGGGGTCCGTGGACGCAGCGATACCCGTGCTGAGCTTTTGTGCGGGATTGTTTGCGGGGTCGAAGTTCGTGACCAGCCCGGTGGTTTTGAAGCGCAGCCCTGGATCGTCGCCCGTCATGCCGGGAAAGCGCCGGGCCGTCCGATCGAAAGGCGCGATGCCGCTGCGGCCTTCGTACATGGCTTCGCGGAACTCGGCAACCGTATTGCCGATCGGCGTGATGCAGCCCAGGCCGGTAACGGCGACGCGAACCATGTTCTGGTTATACAGCGTGGAATCTTCTGCCGCATCTCCGCCGCACAGCGGACTTAGGCCGTGTCGTCAGGCGCGGCGGCGCGCAGCTTTTCCACTCCGCGGACCACGTCGCCGACGGTCTTCAGCGAGTTGAGGCTAGCGTCTGGGATCTCGATGGAGAACATCTCCTCGACCGCGAAGGTGAGGTTGATCTTGTCGAGCGAGTCGATCTGCAGCTCATCGAAGCTGGTCTCCAGCTTCACCGCCGTGACGGGCAGCTTCTTCGACTGGGCCACCAGTTCAATAACGCGCGATGCGATGTCATCCATACTTCTTCTCCGGACGCGGCGACCGGAAAGGCCCGGCGCGAGCGAACAGTAAACGGCTATTGCCTTTGTACCACGCCCGTATCTCAAGGACGTCTTGTATACCCAAACTCTCAGACTCTGAAGAGTATCGGGCTGTTATCGCGGCATTGCAATCGCTGATCTGCGGCCGTTCTCAGCGGATACGATCGCGCTCGTAGACGTAAAGGCGGTTCCCGGGAAACTCCTGGGACAGTGCGCTCAGAATCGTCCGCGCCTGCCGCGGCTGATTGTCACGCAGCGCGGCCACGGCGAGCATCATGCGGGCGAAGGGCGCAAGGTAATGTCCGCGCGTGGCGGTCAACTCCAGCAGGCGGATACCTTCATCACGGTCCGTTCCCGCTCCGGTCCAGCTCAGGACCCATCGAATGGGCGCAAATTTGAGGGACAGCATATAGTTCTCCACTCCCGACGCAAGGTTCGCATCGAAGAGAGAGGGATCGACCGCCAGTGTCTGGTGGGAGAGGGCGCTGGCCTTCTTACTCCAGGAGAGCGCGTCCAGATTACGGTCATCAATCATCATGGCGTAGTCGCTGCGCATACCGCACACCAGCGTCTTCGCGTACAGGGCGTTCGCGTCCCGGGGATTCTGCCTGAGCGCAGCATCGGCGAGAGCGTCGGCTTGTGCCGCTCGATCGTCAAAGCCCTTGCGGACGGAGGGGTCCGGCGTCAGCGTGCTGCGATTGT
>DATCBR010000380.1:0-9959 GCA_036511765.1 Acidobacteriaceae bacterium
CGCGACAGGCTCCCATCCAGGAACTGCCCCATGAGGTGATTCCCTTTCTGCTGCCCAGCCGCTACTGCGAAGTCGATCGCTTTCAAGCCATCGCCCAGGACCTCTTTGCTGCAACACCTCCGGGCTGGTCCCGCGCCACCGCTATCCGCGACTGGGTGCATGAGAACGTCCGGTTCGACTACATGGCAGCCCGCGTTACCAAGACTGCCATGGACGTCTTCAACGAGCGCGTCGGCGTGTGCCGCGACTTTCAGCATCTGGCCGTGACGCTCTCTCGCTGCCAGAACATTCCAGCGCGCTATGTGACTGGCTACCTCGGCGACATCCGATCGCCATACAGCGGAGCCGGTGACTTCAGCGCGTGGTATGAGGTATGGCTGGACGGGCGCTGGTGGACGATGGATGCCCGGCACAATGGACCACGCATGGGACGCGTGCTGGTGGCGACAGGACGCGACGCGGCGGATGTAGCCATTACCACCTCATTCGGCGAGGCCACACTCCGGCACTTCTGGGTCGAGAGCAACGAGGTGCGCGAGGATGGCACAATCGTGGCGGCAGAACGGCAGGCTCCGCCCGCTGACGCCGCTTAGCGCGACTGGCTGCACGACGCAACCGCAATGGTAGCCTCATAGAAACGCATCCAATTTGCTTCTGCGAGGACTCCAGAGACGTCTGAGACGCACATCTCGACAGGCGTGGGCGCGCGGACTCTGCGTGTCGCCAAAGTCTTTCTGCTTGCGGTCGCTGCGGTGTTGTATGCGCTGCACTTTGTGCATCTGCGCGCGGATTTTCCCAATCACTCGCCTTGGACCGACTGGGCAAAGTACACCGACGAGGGCTGGTATGGACTGGCCGCGATTCGTCATTACCAGCTCGGCCACTGGAGTGTCCCCGGAGACTTCAACCCGGCGGCGGCGCTGCCGGTATGGCCGCTGCTGGAGGCAATGGTTTTTCGCTTTACCGGCGTAAGCCTCCTGGCGGCGCGCGCGCTCACCGTAACCATCTTCGGTCTGACGATGATATTCAGCTACCTGCTGGTGCGGCGATGGGCCGACCAAGCCGGGAGCAAACTCGACAACAACACCCGCCGCGCGCTATCTCTCGCTCCGGCCGTTGCTGTGCTGCTGATGGCAGCGAGCCCGTTCTACTTTGCCTTCTCGCGGCTCGCAATCCTGGAGCCGCTGATGGTCCTGCTGGCACTAGCATGTTTGCATCTGGCGGAGCGGGCAGGCGCGGCTGCCACCGTCGCATGGGGCGCGGCAGATAGCAGCGCAAGACTGCATAACAGGCAGCTTGCCCTGCGCGCCATCGCTTGGTGCGCACTGCTGGGGATTGCATTGGCCGCGATGGTCCTCACCAAGACCACCGGCCTCTTTCTGGCTCCGGCAGTTGCATGCATGCTCTGGGCAGGCTGCGCGTATCGCGTACCGGTGATGCTGCGCGCAGCCGCCGTAACCTGTGCTGCGGCGGCGGGGACGTGGGGCGGTTACATGCTGCTCTTCGTTCGACCGCACTATCTGGCGGACTATCGCTATCTCTTCAGCGCCAACGGATACACCGGCATCACTCGCGACACCGTCTGGCCCGTCGTAGTCGACACCATCCTCGCTGGGCAATACCTGGGCGTCGTGTTCTTCTGGCTTGCAGCAGCCGCGGCATTCATGGCGATAGTGACCATCGCCGCGCGGCGCTTTCGCGGCGATGCCTTGAGTGTCTCGCTCCTGCTCTGGATCGCATCTTACTTTGCATTTCTCGCCTACCACGACAATCTGCAGGCGCGTTACTACTATGCGTTGGGCGTGCCTCTCACGATGCTCATCGCAATATCACTAACCCGGCTGTGGCAGTTGGCCACTTCGCCCAGCGCCTTACGCAATCTCGATGCAGCCCGTTGGACGGCGCACGGTCTCGCCCTGCGTACGCTGATGCGCATCGTCGCATGTGCAGCGTGCGTAGCCGTTGCCTTCGTCGTAGTCCGTGGCGCGGCGCTGGAGTCTGTGTATGCATTTCATCCGGAGTACACCTTTCTCAGCGCCGCCAATCAGGTTCACAATGCGATTGAACGGCAGCGCTCGCAAGATCGCGCCGCGGCCCGGCCCATGCACCCCGAGATGACGCTGTCCATCAGCGGAGCGGCCCTCTCGCTGATGACCCGCCTGCCTTCCATCTGCGATGACTTCGGCACCATGACGCTGGCGCAGCGGATCTCCACGTACAGACCGGGATGGTTCGTCGCATGGAACGATGTCGAGGACGACAAGATGGAGGCGCTGGCTCCGCTCTACCGGCTGGTGAAGGTAGGCGAATGGCCGGCATTCGACGATCCGGACCGCAACCTGGTGGTCCTTTACCGGCTCGATCCATTGCAGCAGCAAGGACTCAGCCGAGGACGCAACCGGAGGCGACTGAATATTCCACGCCGCTTGCGCCGGCGGGCAGCCCCATCACCGAGAGCAAAGTAATGCGGCAGCCGTATCATGGAGTCTGTGCCGATGGCGACACAACCCGCGGCCCTCACCGAAGCGGCTATCCATCTCGCATTGCGAGACTGCTACCACCCTGAGCTTTCGCTTGACCTCGTCGACCTCGGCGCCGTCGAAAACATCTCGCTCACTCCCGATGACACTGCGCCCGGCACAGGAATCTCCGGTGTGCCGCAACGGTATCGTGTGTGCATTCGGCTTGCGCCGCCGCCCGCGGCAGATGAGGCAACCAACTCGCAGATCGCAGCCATCATCCGCAACCGCCTTGCCGCATTTGAAGCAGTCAGCGCCACTGAGGTCTTGCTGCTCGACGAACCGCGCTGGACGCCCGACCGCGTCTCACCCGAAGCGCGCACGCAGATCGCCGCGCGCAACGCATCTACAAAGCATGGCCTCGTCCAGATCCAGAAGTAAACCCGCGCGAACGCCGGACCGCCGCGTGGCGTCGGCGCCTCCCCTCGTCCGTCCGCGCGATCGGCTGAAGCCGACGAGCTTCCCCATCCACCCGTTCGACCAGGCGCACGCTGTGGACACCAGCGGCCTGGTTCCCGCGCGGCATCTCGCCACAGGCCATGCCAGCGACGAGCACGTCACCGCATATTACGGCGTCGCGCCCTCCATCCTGCGTTCGCTGATCGAGCGCTGGCGCGAGACGATTCCGGCGCATCCCATCTCGAGCTACGCCTTCCTGGACATCGGATGCGGCAAAGGCCGCGCATTGCTCGTCGCCAGCGAACTTCCTTTTCGGAGTGTCGTCGGCATCGAGCTGAACCCGAAACTCGTCGCCATCGCCCGCACAAACGTTGACAGATGGACACGCTCCCACGCCGCCGATCCCACCGCCCCATTGCTCGCGCCAATCGAGGTCCTTGAGCAGGACGCACTCGAACTCGCGCTCCCCGCAGGCCCAACGCTGATCTTCCTCTTCCACCCGTTCGAGGCGCCGCTGCTGCGCAAAGTGCTGCGCCGCATTGAGAGCCAGATTGCTGCGAATGCTGGTTCGCATGGATCGCAATTCGATTTAGACATCCTCTACGTCAACGCCGAGTGCGCGAGCGTGCTCGATCGCCATCCAGCGTTCAAGCGCCTCTATGCCGGTCACGTTCCCATGTCATCGGAAGACCATGCCGCAGACCTGGAAGCCATCGCCCAGCAAAAGGAGTATGGTTCCACCGGCGACGAGGAGTGCGCGATCTATCGGTACGTTGGTCGCGCGCAGCCGGCGGGCTAATCGACAACCCGCACGATCATGCCGCGCTCGTCGCCCTCGCCGTGCTCCATATAGATCTCGGCGGTCGCCATCTTGACCACAGTCTCGAAGCGCTCGCCCCACTCCACCAGCAACAGCGCATTCGGATAGCTCGCCATCTCGTCCAGGCCCAGCACCGCAATCTGCTCCTCAGTCTCCAGGCGATACAGATCAAGATGAAACAGCCGCACCTTCGTCCCTTCATACTCATGCACGATGGTGAAGGTGGGGCTGGTGACATCGTCCTCGGCCGCTGCGCCCAGCGCCGCCGCAATGCCCTTCACCAGTGTGGTCTTGCCCGCACCCACCTCGCCGCGCAGGACCACGACGCGCGGCACAGGCAGCAGCAGCTCTGCGATGCGCTCGCCCATCTCCAGCGTGCCCGCAACCGACCGTGTCCTGAACCGGCGCTCCCTCATGGCCTCACTCCGCAGATCCACGTTATCCCGGCAGCCGACGCCCGATAGCGGAATGCATCCGAAAGATGACCCACCACATCCGTTGCCAGCAGCGTGTGCTCGTCGCGATCACGTACGGCGAAGTCCGCGGCGAGGCCATGCAGATAGACCGCACCCTCCACCGCGCGGGCCACATCGCCGGCCTCGCCAGTGCGCGCATACTGCGCCAGCATCGCCGCGACGATGCCGGTCAGTATATCGCCGCTGCCACCCTTGGCCAGCGCCGGATTGCCGCTCGTGTTCACCGCGATGCGTCCATCGGGGTGTGCGATCAGCGTGCGCCAGCCCTTCAGCACCAGCGTCACATGGTGCTGCGCGGCAAAGCGCCGCGCGATGCCGATGCGGTCTGCTTCAACTTCTTTCACTGTCAGCCCGGTAAGTCGCGCCATCTCCCCCGGATGTGGCGTCAGCACCAGCGCGCGGCCCTCGCCATTCAACTCCGCGCTGCGCTCTGCGAAGGCATTCAGCGCGTCGGCATCGACGACCATCGGCAGCTTCGT
This sequence comes from Acidobacteriaceae bacterium, assembly GCA_036511765.1. Taxonomy (GTDB): domain Bacteria; phylum Acidobacteriota; class Terriglobia; order Terriglobales; family Acidobacteriaceae; genus Edaphobacter. The sequence continues at coordinate 4,694 of DATCBR010000380.1, forward strand.
CTCTGCAATCACGCGCCGCGCAAACTCGCTCGCCTCGCCGCGCTGCGAGAGCCCTGGGCCGATGGCGATGGTTGTGATGCGCTTCTCCGCGATCAGCGATTCAATCAAGCCTGCGTTATCGAGTGAGGCTGCGCCCTCCGTTTCTTCAAGCGGCGCCAGCATCAACTCCGGCGCAAAGCTTGCAACGACATCGGCAATGCTGCGCGGCACAACAGCCGTCACCAAACCGGCGCCGGTCCGCATGGCAGCCAGCGAGGCCATCGACGGCGCGCCTGCGGTGCCGGAACTTCCGCCGATGACCAGCACATGGCCGTACATGCCTTTGTTGGAGTTGACGGCGCGCGGTCGCTCGGCAACTGCCTTCGCCGACCCCGCCCAGCGAAGACCGCCTGCGGCGACTACAGCCGCGTCCGGCGAGCTGATGTCCGCAACCACAACCGGCCCCAAGGCCCGCCCCGTGAGATTGCCGAAGACGTGCGCCTGCTTGGGCCGCGTGAACGTGACCACCGCATCCGCGCGGAAGGCGCCTTCTGCGCGCTGCTCCATGGAATCGGCGTCCCAGCCGCTGGGCAGATCGACAGCGACTACAGGAATCTGCGATTCCGCCAGCAGGTCGCGCACCGCCGCGGCTGGCCCGCGCAGCGGCGGCTTGAGGCCGGTACCGACGACAGCATCGACCACCAGCTCCGCCCACAGCAGAGCCGACCTGGCACCGTCCAGCCGTGCCTCATCCGTCACCTCTTCAATCACGATGCTTGGGGCTTCTTCTTCCAACGCACGCAGGGCCGCAGCCGCTTCGCCTTTCAGGTTCTCCGCGCTGCCCAACAGAAGCACTTTGACGTTACGGCCCGCCCTCGCCAGCACACGCGCTGCGACAAAGCCGTCTCCGCCGTTGTTGCCCTTCCCGCAGAGGACGGCGACGCGCTGAGCGGTTGCATACTGCGCGAGGCAGAAGCGCGCGACGGCCCCGCCGGCGTTCTCCATCAGCATGGCCATGGGGACACCGAAGCCTTCCACCGTACGCCGGTCGGTTGCCGCCATCTCCGCTGCGGTCAGAATCTCCATCAGTCCCTTCTACGCGAATTGCAGGGAGGATGCCAACAACACAAGGCGACCTGCGCTCCTCAACTCCTTGGCTTGCAGAATCATTTCCGCAGGGTTAGTCAATCGGCAACCTGCCTGGCACCAAAGTTGCAGCCCACGGCGATGAAGTGGCATGGCGGCCACGGTGGGTACGTCCGTAACTTGGATGCAGGAGTTTGCCGATGATTTCGCGCCGACCTGCGTCCTTCCTTTTCTCGATATTCGTGCTGCCGCTGGCCCTGTCCTTCGCAGGGTGTAACTCACTCAAGGACATCTCGATCCTTCCCGGAGCGGGTTCCGTGCAACTCACCAGCGTTGGCCAGACCGTGCAGTTCACCGCCGTCGGCTCACAGCAGATGGGCTCCGCGACTCCCAGTACGTCGAACATCACCAACCAGGTCACCTGGTCCGTGAGCAATCCGAGCGTGGCCACCATCAATCAGAGCGGCCTTGCCGCCGCAGTAGGCAACGGCACCACCCAGGTGATGGCGGAGTCGAATGGCATCACCGCAACCTCCGACATTACAGTGACCGTTAGCAACACTTCGGGATCGGGATCTGGAAGCCCGTTCATCACGATCACACCGGGATCGGCCACAGAGACGTTCGTGGGCGAGACCACCCAGTTTGAAGCCACAGGCAGCCTGACCGGCGGCGCATCGCAGAACCTGAACAGCCTGGTCACATGGATCTCGTCCAACGTGCAGGTCGCCAGCATCAACACAACGGGCCTTGCCACGGCAGTGGGCGCCGGCACGACAACCATCATCGCGCAGTCCGGCGGCACCAATACAACCGCGACTCTCACCGTAAACGTCGCGTCCAACTCTTCAAACGCAGTCATCACCATCGTGCCCACCTCGGCGACGGCGACCTTCCAGGGCGAGACCACGCAGTTCATCGCACTGGGCACACTCACCGCGGGCGGTCCTACACAAAACATCACCAGCAACTTGTCTTGGTCCTCCAGTGACGTTGCCGTAGCCACGGTGGACCAGAACGGCCTCGCAACCGCCGTCGGCAACAACCTGACCAGCGAGGCGACCACAATCACGGCGATAGGAACAACGTCGACCGGTTCGCTGATCTCCGCTACGGCGACGTTGACGGTGCTGCCTGCAAGCGGGCAGGGCAGCCAGACCACGCTGCCCACGCTAGCCGTCTATATGACCGGCACCGGCGCGGGCACGATCACCAGTTCGCCGGGAACGATCGCCTGCGGCGTCATCAACGGCACCTGCACCAACAACTTCGCCAAGACCACGGTGGTCACGCTCACGGCGACGCCAACCGGATCGGCGAGCTTTGCCGGATGGTCCTCCACCTGTGTACCGGTCCTAGCCAGCGCTACTGACGCGAAATCCGGTCAGCACCTGCAGTGCACCATTACCATGAGCAACAACATGACGGTGGGCGGCATCTTCAATCCATAACTGCATCGCTCTTTGTTCGGGTGTAGCAACGCGCGGCGAGCCCTCCACTCGCCGCGCATCTCTTTTGCGCAATCGATGCGCGATGCCTGCGCTCAGAACTTGTGGAACATGAAGAAGGCCCCGCAGATCAGGCAGGCGAAGGCGACAGCGTGATTCCAGTGCAGGTGGTCGCCGAAGTAGTAGACGCTGAAGACGCCGAAGACAGAGAGCGTGATGATCTCCTGCATGACCTTCAACTGGTCCACGGTGTAGACGCCGGAGCCGATGCGGTTGCCGGGCACCTGCAGGCAGTACTCAAAAAACGCGATGCCCCAACTGACCAGGATGACCTTCCACAGGGCGACGTCTTTGTATTTCAAATGCCCGTACCAGGCAAAGGTCATAAAGGTGTTGGAGCCAATCAACAGCAGGACCGGCCAGACGCGCGCGCCTGTCTCCATGAAAGTTTCTCCTCCGTGCGAAGCCATAAGATGTTTCTAGGATGCCATTCGCCGACAATCTTGCGCGGGTGCAGGAGCAGATCGCGGCGGCGTGCCGGCGCGCCGGGCGCAGCGACCGCGATGTGGCGCTGATGGCGGTAAGCAAGATGCATCCGGCTGCGGCGATGCGCGAGGCGTATGCCGCAGGAGTAAGACTCTTCGGCGAAAACAGAGTGCAGGAGTGGCAGCAGAAGCGCGCTGAGCTGGGCGAGATACCGGGCGCCGAGGTGCATCTGATCGGGCCTCTGCAATCCAACAAGACTAACAAAGCCGCGGAGATCTTCGACCGCATCGATACCGTGGATTCGGTGAAGATTGCCGCCCGGCTGGAAGCGGCGGCTCACTCGCTGGGAATTAAGCTACCAGTGCTGATTGAAGTGAAGCTCAGCCATGAGGAGTCCAAGCACGGCATTGCGCCGGATGGGTTGCCCGCGCTGCTCGAAGCCATGCGCGCACAGGAAGGTCTCGTCCCTTCGGGCCTGATGACCGTGCCGCCATGGAGCGAAGATGGCGAAACAGCGCGCCCGTACTTCCGCGAACTGCGGAGGCTGCGCGACGCCTCTCTGCGCACATGCCCCACACTGACCGGGCTCTCGATGGGCATGTCGAATGATTTTGCCGCGGCGATCGAGGAAGGCTCGACCTGCGTGCGCATTGGCACGGCGCTGTTCGGGCTACGGCGTTATGCTGAATCGATCGGCATGGCGCGAGAGGACAAATAATGGGAGTTCAGAAAGGGATTGGGCTGTTTCTGACCGTTGCCGGCCTGGGCGTGATGATCTACTCGCGCCTGATCGCTGCTCCCCACGCGACCATTCCGCCGTCCGACGAAGAGTTGGCCGCAGTCAAAAAGCGCAATCGAATCTTCGGCGCAGGCGCTTCCCTGTCGCTATTCGGACTCCTCCTCTTGCTGACTTGATCAGCTCATTGAGCGCGGCAATTTCCTTTCGTTCCAGGCCGTCATTCCCCCATCCATGGAACTGATCCTTGTGAACCCATTCGCCTGAAGCAGGCTCGCTGCGATGCTGGAACGATACCCGCTTCCGCAGACCGTGATGATCTCACTGTCTTTTTTTAGTTCTTTCATACGCTCTGCCAACTCGCCCAGGGGAATATGAACTGCATCCTGTATGTGCCCGCCCGTCCATTCTTTCTGGCTGCGAACATCCAGAACCCGAGCATCATGGCTACGCCCGGCAACCTCTTTTGTTGAGAGCTGTGGGGTTCGCGTGAACTCCATGCCTGCGTCCACCCAGGCAGGCATTCCCTTCTGTAGAAAGCCCTCCATCTGTTCCAGGCCGACCCGGGCGAGCGATCGACGCGAATCCTCGTCGTCTCCCTTATCGTCAACGAGGATCAATCGCTGGTTCGGATCTAACATCCATCCGGCCCAAAGCGAAAGGTTCTGACCTGCACCGATGTTAACGGCACCTGGAATGTGGGCGCCGCCAAACGCTTCGGGACGGCGCAGATCAATCAGTGTGACCTTCTCGTCGGCAAGGAGTGCCGCGATGCGAGCCGGTGTGAGTGGCGCTTTGCCAGGCAGATTGGCAACGCTGGAAGCGCCTCTGGAGTTCAGCTCCTTCATGCGTGGGTAATACGACGGCATGGGAGGAACACTGGCCAGGATCTCGCGCACAAATGCTTCTTCTTCCAATTTGAACAAGGGCTGACTCAGACGTTCATAGCCCAGTGTCGATTCGGGCCTCTCACCCATGCCCGCCCCGCAGAGCGAACCCGCCCCGTGACCTGGGTAGAGATGAACACCATCGGGCAACGAAGCAATGCGTACGTGCAGGCTGCGATACAGCTCGTGAGCAAGCTCCTGCTTCGCCTTCTCGCCCAGCAGATCCGGACGGCCAAGCGAGCCGACAAATAAGAAGTCTCCGCTGAAAAGCGCGAGTGGTTGGGATGCATCCCGTTCCTCATCGAAGAGAACAAAGCTGAGGTGCTCGGGAGTGTGTCCCGGCGTATGAAGCGCAGCCAGGCGGAGCTGCCCGATGTGCAGCACATCGCCATCGCGCAGCTGATGGTGCTCCATGCTGTAGAGATAAGGCTCCTGATCATAAGAACTCAGGGCAAGCTCCGCGCCAGTTGCCTTAGAGAGCGCGAGTGCCCCGGAGACGAAATCCGCATGGATGTGGGTCTCGGTCACGTACTTGATGGCAAGACCTTCCTCGGCCGCATACTCCGTATATCGGTCGAAGTCGCGCATGGGGTCGATGACGACGGCCTCTCCCTCAGACGACACAACGTATGAATACTGGGCCA
>DATCBR010000381.1:0-2652 GCA_036511765.1 Acidobacteriaceae bacterium
GGACAAGAAGAAGGCGGCGACACGCAAGATTGAAGACACGAAGCTGGAGATCGGGTTCGGGTCGCAGATTCGCAGTTACGTGCTGCAACCGTACCGGATGGCGAAGGACCTGCGCACGCGCGTCGAGGTGGGTGACGTGGACAAGGTGCTGGATGGCGCGCTTGAGCCGTTTATCCGCGGCTACCTGAAGATGCGGCGCGAGGGCGGCGTTCCGGCGCCGGTGGCAGACGACGACGTTTAGCTCGTCTGCCTATTTCCTTGCCGCCAATGAAATAGGCCCGCGCGAATGGCGGGCCCGTTTCTATGAGAAGCGTGGTGCCGCTAGAAGCGGTACGTTACGCCGGTCGTCAGGATCGGATAGATCTGGAACCGCTTCATCTGTTCATTGATCTTCGCCTGCTGCTGCTGCACGTTCTGCTGGAACTGAGCGTCATTCGCGCTGCCGCAACCCTGGTTGTCGCAGACACCGCCCTGCATGTTGATCGCAATCGTGTTCTGGCCTGTGTAGGCCGCGCCGAGATCCACCGGGAAGCTGAGGTGATGGCTCTCGCGCCGCTGAATCATGTTGCCGAAGCCGATGGTCAACATTGGCATGGTGTTCCGGCCAAACTTGATGGCGCCCGAACCATTGACCGGGTTGCTGGGATCGCTGGTGTAGTCGGTGTCACCTACGCTGAAGCTGTTGCCGGCGGGAACGTTCAGCGAAGCCGTCAGGCTGTTCCTGAAGATCATCACGCCGGGGCTCACATGGAAGCTGCTATGAGCGAACGGATAGATGTCTCCCTGAATAGTGCCCGACTTCAGGTGAGTCGACGCGTAGTAGTCGGTACCATCGCTGGTCAGACCGTATCCGAAGTTGAAGATGTCCACACCGCCGCGCAGGTTGATGCGGCGCGTGATGGGCGTGGCGATCTGTCCGCCCCAGCCCAGTGTGCCCAGCTTGCTGCCAAAGGCAACACGCGAGAACGGACGAATACGGATCTCCTGGTTCACCGGCCGCTGACGCGGCTGCGGGGTGGCAACGATTGCCGCAGGGTCGCCGGCAGCGCTGGAAGACGAAGAGCTTGTCGCGCTGCTGATCGGGCTGCTGACCTCAGCGTATCCGGCGGAAGCGATCTGGGTGGTTTGCGAGACTCCCGAGGAGACGCCGGCGAGAACGACGGCAGCGACAGAAACAACAATAGTGCGGTAATTCAGCATAAAATGGGCCCCTACACGCAGCTCGTGCCTGCTGCTTTTTGTATGTGATTGGAGAGTATCGGGCGTGCGTGAGCCATCCAATACACCTAAAGTCGTACCACGAGGCCGTGGACGCTAGCCCGCCATAGACCTGCATGATTGCTTTGGCTGGCTCTACACTTGCTTAGACCGCAGCAATCAGAATTTCTGCACCCACGCGCCATGCGATTCGACATCGTTACCATCTTTCCCGGCTTCTTCTCCGGCCCGCTCGACCACGGTATTCTCAGCCGCGCCATCGCCGACGGCTCGGTGACGGTCGCGACGCATGACCTGCGCGCCTTCACACACGATCGCCACCGCACCGTCGACGATCGTCCCTTCGGCGGCGGCGAAGGCATGGTGCTGAAGGCGCAGCCAATCTTTGAGTGTGTCGAAGCGATGCGCATGGTGCCAAAAGAACAGCGCGATCCAGCGCGAGAACGGGTCATCCTGCTCTCGGCGCAGGGCACGCCGTTCACCCAGGCCGTCGCGCACCGGCTGGCGAAGCTTGAGCGCGTCGTACTGATCTGCGGCCGTTACGAGGGCGTCGACGAGCGCGTGAACGATCTGCTCGCTGACGAAGAGCTCTCCATCGGCGATTATGTGATCTCCGGCGGCGAACTGGCAGCAGCGGTAGTCATCGACGCTGTCACCCGCCTGCTTCCCGGCGTGCTGGGCCACGAGGATTCCGCGCGCTATGAGAGCTTTGGACTTGCGGATGCGGAGCTGCATGGAGGAACAGATGGAGACGATGCGCAATCGCCCGGCCCAGAGCGCAGCGATCCAAAACAAGCCGGCGTTCCCCGCTCCACGCACGGTGCCGGCGGCATCCTCGACTACCCGCACTACACGCGCCCTGCGGAGTTCCGCGGCGTCGCAGTGCCCGACGTGCTGGCCGGTGGCGACCATCTCGCCATCCGCCGCTGGCGCCGCCAGCAGGCCCTCGCCAAGACGCTGCGTAACCGACCCGATCTGCTGGGCAACGCCGCCCTCTCCGATGACGATCGCGGGTATCTAGCGACCCTCAGCCTGAGATCTGACCCGACGTAGTGGTTCTGCTGTCTTACTTTGTCTTATATTGTCTCTCTATGTAAGATATAACCATGGCTACTACCACGCGTCTCTCTCGAACTTTCACCGTCAGTTTCCCCCCAGACCTCGCCGAACAGGTGGAGCGTCTCGCCGCGCGGGAGAGCCGCACCACCAGCGAACTCTTCCGCGAGGCCTTTCGCGCCTACCGCGCAGCCCGCATACGCGCCATGCTCGACAATCTGCATGCACAGACGAAAGCCGAAAGCGATGCTTACAGTGACGACGACATTGAGCGGTTTGTGGACGAGGACCGCACAGAACGGTGGTACTCGAGGAAAGCTGCGACGACCGGGAATATTGGGAGGTGATCGTTCTCTTCGACTCTGGCGTACGGATTTC
>DATCBR010000382.1:0-3446 GCA_036511765.1 Acidobacteriaceae bacterium
TGCACTGCGGTGTAACCGTTCGCAGCCGTCGGCGCGAGCGGGGAGGTGGAATGCGTCGGTTTGTTACGTTGGTTGTTCTTTTTCTGTTTGCCATCCCCTTTGGCGTCTCCATCTCGGGATGCAAACACGTGATCGCCCCCACCTTCTGCAACAACGGTGACTCCGGTGTCACTACAGGCCAGATCACCAACATCAGTCTGCAGCCCATCGTCTACGGCGTCTCTCTGAACGAGGGCCAGATGGGCCAGATCCAGACGCCCAGCGCCACGGACTGCAAGGGACAAAACGTCTCCGCCCCCGCCTACACCTTTGCCACCACGGACATGACCATCGCAGATGTCAATCCTTTCAATGGCCATCTCTGTGGCGGCACGTGGAACCGCAACACCGGCGGCGGCATCGCCGACTACACCTACTGCACGGCAACCAACAAGTCCGGCGTGGCCTACATCGCCGCCTCGGCCGGCGGCGCCACCTCTAACCCCCTTCCCGTCTTTGTGCATCCGGTCGTCACCAGCATTGTCGTTGGCAATCCATCCACCAACTGTTCCACCGATCCAACTACATCCTGCTGCCCGCTGGCCACGGTCAACCAGATCACCGCCCCGCCCTACACAGCCGGGTCCTGCATCTCCCAGAACCAGACCGCGCAGCTTGTCGCACGCGTTTACGCCGGCACAGGGGCAAGCCAGACCAACATCTCCTGCCAGGTAGGACATCTTGCGTTCTCCGCAACCGGCGGAAACGGCATCGTCTCCATCGACCAGAACGGAGTCGCCACGGCGGAACAGCCCGGCTCAACGCTCATCAACGCAAACGTCTCCAACGCTTCCAGCTCTGCCGGATTCTTCTCCACCTGCCCGCCGGCGTCCATCACGCTCTCCGCGCCCGGGGCCAGCGGCAATACACCGGTCACGATCAATCAGAACAACCCTCTGCCGCTCGCGGCCACAGTCCTGGACACGCATAACAACCCCATCACAGGCCTCAACCTGGAGTATGTCTCCAGTTCTCCGATCACCATTCCCGCTCTCGCCAGCACCATCACACCCGCTCTTGCCGGCGCCGCATCCATCTCCGCGATCTGTCAGCCCAACACCTGCAATCCGTCCGCCTATAACCAGATCGGACTCTTCGGCAACGGCAAGCCGGTCACCTCCAACTCCGTGAATGTCGTCGCGCCAGGCACCAACTCCACCATCCTTTACATGGCCAGTACGCAGTCGCAATACATCATCGCGCGCGACTTCACGCAGCCCGCCCTCGGACAGCCCTTCCAGTTGCCCTACCTCCCCAACTCCATGGTCATCGCGAATGACGGCGTCACCATTTACATGGGCAGCTCCACCGCGCTGATGGTCCTCGACGCCGTCGGCCTTAAGCTCACGCGCACCGATCTTAGCTCCCCCGGCATTGTTCTCGCAGTCTCGCCTGACGGCAATACGCTTGTCCTCACAGATCCGGTAAGACAGACCATTACCTTGCAGGGCACAAACGCCGGCACTACCACCACAAGCTATGGGGGCGTCGGCACACACGCCGAATTCACTCCCGACAGCCAGACCGTCTATATCACCGCCGGCAACCAGCTTCTCGTCTACAACGCCGTCACCGGTTGGACGGCGGTTTCACCAGCCACCACCTCCAGCACTCCCGTTACCGACGTCGCAGTCACGGTTCCGGCGGTCGGCGCCTACTTCGCAGGTCCCGTCACCACAGCCCGCGGGTACTGCCCGGCTACTACCGCCAACGCTGGCTCCAGCTCCGCTACCAACGTCTTTTACCCGCTTGCGGACACCTCAGCAGCCGTCACCGACCGCATCGCAGCCACCAACGACGGCCAGCACATCCTCGGCGCCACCGTCTCACCCACCCCCACACTCAACGACCTGCGCGTACAAATCCCCGCCGGCAATAGCTCCGGTCCAACGGTCTCGATCGCGTGTCCCACCACCGGCGGCCTCTCCTTTGCCGATACCATCAACACCGCGCCGCTTAGCATCACTGCCTCTTCCATCACCGGCGTGTTGCCCGCCTCGGACTCCTCCATCGCATTCATCACCTACGCCGGCTCCAGCGGTCTGCTGCCCGCCTACGCGCCCACGTCCACCGGCCTCGGAGCACTCAGCTATGTGCATCTCTCGGGGTCGGCCACTGCGCCGCTCGCCGGTGTCTTGTCATCGGACAATAGCACCGCCTTCATCGGCACCTCCGGCGACAACCTCGTTCATCTCATCACTCGCAGCCCGCTGACTGACTCCTCGACCTTCGCGCCCGGCCTCACCAGTCCCTCCGGAGCACCGGTCCCCGTGGACCTCATCGTTCAGAAGCCGCGCAAGACAACGTAGCCGCGAAGTCTCTCAGGCCTTCGTAAACCGTGTCTCCAGCTTTTCGCGATGCCGTTCCAGCGCCAATTGGATCAGCCGGTCGATCAGCTCTGAATACTTCAGTCCGCTCGCCTGCCACAGCTTCGGATACATCGAGATGCTGGTGAACCCCGGCAGCGTATTGATCTCGTTCAGGAAGATGCGCGGCGCTATCTTCGATTTCTTTCCAGCGGCCTTCTTTCTGCTCCTGGCCGGCTCCATCAGGAAGTCCACTCTTGCCAGGCCGGCACAGTCGCACGCGCGGAACGCGGCAATCGCCATCGCGCGAATCTGCTTCTCCTCCGCCTTCGTCAACTTCGCCGGGATAATCGGAACCGACGGGTTCTCCGGCGCCGCCTCATACTTCGAGGCGTAGTCGTAGAACTCCGCGTTGGGCACGATCTCCCCCACCACCGACGCCGCAGGATCATCGTTGCCCAGCACTGCCACCTCAAGCTCACGCGGCTTCGCTCCCGGCCCGCCAACGCCCTGTTCCACCACGATCTTACGGTCGAATCCGGCGGCCAGGTCCATTGCCGCTGCCAGTTCGCCACCATCGTGCACCTTGCTGATCCCAACACTCGACCCGAGGTTCGCCGGCTTGACGAAGACCGGATAGCGCAGCGCGGCCTCAATCTGCTTTCGCACGCGCTTCGGCCCGGCGCGCCACTCGCTGCGCAGCACAGCGATGTGCGGCGTCTGCGGCAGATCTGCCGCGGCAAAGAGACGCTTCATCGCGTCCTTGTCCATGGCCGCCGAGGATCCCAGCACACCTGATCCGACATACGCGATGTCCGCCAGCTCGAACAGGCCCTGGATCGTCCCATCTTCGCCGAAGGTCCCATGCAGGACCGGGAATACCACATCCAGCGTACCGGCGAGCGGACCACTCGGATGCGCCAGTTCGGCAGGCTCTGCATGATGCAGCGAATTGGATTTCAGCAAATCGGTCGCACGGCGGCGAGGCAGCGAGGGGATGCGCAACTCGTTAAAGCTCTCGCCGCTGCGCAGAACTGCTGCCGCCGTATCGAACTCTGCATCGTCCGCGGAAACCTCAAATCCCGACTCCGCCGCAGGCCC
>DATCBR010000383.1:0-6740 GCA_036511765.1 Acidobacteriaceae bacterium
TGGCATCAACGCTGAATCTCAGATGTCAGGCATTCGCCGATGTACTCCCCTGCACTTAATCGGATATGAGGGAGGAATTCGTCGTATGCTGGCAGCGTCATGAATCGGGCATACTTTGTTGCACTTGCACTGCTCTTCTCGGCGGTCCCCACGGTCTCCAGCCAATCTCAGCCGCAGACGCAGGCGGGAGCTGCCGCACGCCGTGCGCTTGCCGGCGATCCTCCGCCGACCGGTTACAGCAGGACCGTAAACCTGTGGCCCAACGAAGCGCCGCTGGCGAAGGGCAATACTCCGGAGGACATACCGAAGCTCTACTACTATCCTGCAACCGCGCCGGGGGTTCACTCGGCGGTGATCGTAATGCCCGGTGGCGGCTACGTGCATGAGGTGATGGAGAAGGAGGGCGGCGCGGAGGCGAGGTGGCTCGCGGCGCGGGGTGTTGCGGCGTTCGTGCTGAAGTACCGGTTGTCGCCGGAGTATCGCTATCCGGTACCGATGGTGGATGGGGCGCGGGCGGTGCGTTATGTGCGCAGTCATGCGCAGGAGTATGGGCTCGATCCCAACCGGATCGGGGTGTGGGGATTTTCAGCCGGCGGGCATCTGGCGGGGTATCTCGCCACGGCGCCGATCGAGAGTGAGAAGAAGGCCCTCGATCCGGTGGAGCGCGTGGACGCTCATCCGGATTTTGCGGTCTTCTCCTACGCGCGCCTGAGCATGGAGCCCAGCGTGCCGCGCTCGGGGAACCTGGAGGCGCTGATCGGTCAGCATCCGCGTCCGGAGATGATCGACACGATCTCAATTGTGCGGCATGTGACGAAGGAGACTTCACCGAGCTTTATCTATTCCACCAGCGCCGACCAGCAGGTGAATTCGATGAACTCAACTGCCTACTACGACGCCTGCAAGCGCGAAGGCGTGCCGGCGGAGCTGCATATCTTCGAAGAAGGCCAGCATGGCACGGGCATGGGCCAGAACGTGGCCGGCGTATCCGAACTGGAGATCTGGCCGATACTGCTGCAGCACTGGCTGCAACTGCATGGGTGGATGCCGGTGACCGCTGCCGAGAAGCAATAGCGCCATTGATGTGCCTCCGGGTGAGGAGCGCTCTCTGCTTTCTCCCACCAAAGTTGTAGTCCTGGCGCGGACTGTGGGAGTTCACCGCTTCGTGCCGGATGCTAGCCTTCCTTCACGCTCGAACCTAAGCTGCTTCAGCAACTTGGACGAGAGATCAGCGTAAGGATCGACCGGCGGATGGCGCCAGGGTCGATGGAAGGCGGCATGAGTGTTGAAGCAATGGTTCCGGAGGTCCGGTCAGCGTCGACTGGTACGGCTTACGCTGGGGCTGGTGGCGCTGGTTGCTCTTGTGGCGCGGGTGAGCTGGGGCCGCAATACACCGCCTCCCGCCGCATCGACTCTGATCTGGGCGACGGCTTTTTTGGCCACAGTATTGCTGGTCTGGCGGGAACGCAACCAGACGGTGGCGCACCACAAGACGCTGGAGGAACATGCGCGCTTTATTGCCGCGGCAGAGACCAGCCCGGACGCCTTTTACATCATGGACGCGGTGCGTGGCGCGACCGGTGAGATCGTCGACTTCAGCTTTATGTATGTGAACTCGCATGCGGAGGCGCTGCTGGAGCGGCCGCGGCAGGAGTTGCTGCAGCAGGGCCTGTGCGCGCTGTTCCCCATCAACCGCACCAATGGCAATCTGGACAAGTACTGCAAGGTGGTGGAGTCGGGACAGTCGCTGTCGGAGGACTATTCGACGCGGCTGACCGACGGCAATGAGCTGTGGCTGCGGCAGAGGGTGAACAAGCTGGGAGATGGCGTTGCCGTGCGCACCAGCGACGCAAGCGAGATCAAAGCGACGGAAGAGCGCTACCGCAGTCTGTCAAGCTTCAGCCATTCCGTCTTCGAGAATGCGCCGTACAGCATCATTGAGGTGGACCCCACAGGCATCATCCAGGCCATCAACACCGCGGCTGAACGGTTGAGCGGTTACAAGCGGGACGAGGTTGCCGGTAAACTGCCGCTGACCGCGCTGTACGATCCGCTCGATCTGGCGCGGACGCAGGAGTCGGGCGCGGCGGACGAGGCGCCGGTGGACGGCTTCAGCCTGTTGACGGCGCAAGCCAAGGAGGGCCATGTCGACGAGCGCGAATGGACGTATGTGCGCAAGGACGGCTCAACCCTTCCGGTCCACGTGGCGGTTACCGCAGTGCGCGACGGGATCGGCGAAATCACTGGTTTTGTCGCGATTGCATCCGATATTACTGAACGCAAGCAGTTAATGACCTACCTGAACCACATGGCGTCGCATGACCAATTGACCGGCCTGCCGGGGCGCACGCTGCTGCGCGAGCGCATCGCGGAGGCGATCGAGAGGGCGATCCTGCACGGGCGCAAGGTTGCGGTACTTGTGGTCGATCTGGACCACTTCAAGCGGCTGAACGACTCGCTGGGCCATCGCTCGGGCGACCAGGTGCTGGTGGGCATGGCGGAGCGCGTGCGCTCTGCACTGCGACGCTCGGACACGCTGGGACGGCTGGGTGGCGATGAGTTCATCGTGGTGATGCCGCACATCGCGAGCATGAGTGACGTAGAGATGTGCGCCAAACGGCTGGTGGACCGCGTTTCCAGCACGGCACAGATCGGCGAGATGGAAGTCAACATGACCGCCAGCGTGGGCGTATGCGTCTATCCGGACTTTGCGGAAGATGTGGACAGCCTGCTGGAGCGCGCCGATGCCGCGACCTACGCGGCGAAGGGCAATGGGCGCAACCAGTTCCAGTTGTTCTCCGAGACCATGCTGAAGGAGTCGCAGACGCGGCTCTCCATGGACACGGCGCTGCGTCATGCACTGACGCGCGAAGAGCTGTTCCTGCACTATCAGCCGCTGGTCTCGCTGACCACAGGCAAAGTGATCGGCATGGAGTCCCTGCTGCGGTGGCACCACCCGAAGCTGGGAGTGATCTCGCCCTCGACGTTTATTCCGCTGGCGGAAGATACAGGGCTGATCGTGCCGATCGGCGAGTGGGCGATGAAGCAGTCCTGCAAACAGGCGAAGGCCATCTGCGACGACCTGGGCACGGAGTTTCACGTATCGGTGAACCTATCGCCACGGCAGTTTGAGCAGGAGAACCTTCTGGAGGTGATCCACCAATCGCTGGAGGAGAGCGGATTGCCACCACGGCTGCTACAGGTGGAGCTGACGGAGAACACGTTGATGATCAACTCCGCGGCCAATCTGCATAAGCTGCAGCAGATCCGGCAGATGGGCGCGCGTGTGGCGATCGACGACTTTGGCACGGGCTTCTCGAGCTTCTCCTATCTATTGCAGTATCCGGTGGACCGGCTGAAGATCGACCAGAGCTTTGTGCTGAAGGCAGTCACTGAACGCAATGCGGCGACAGTGGTGCGGACGATTGTGGCGATGAGCCACCATCTGGGCATCAAGGTGATCGCCGAGGGTGTCGAGACGATTGAGCATGTGCGGCTGCTGGCGCAGCGGCGTTGCGACGAGGCGCAGGGCTACTACTTCTCCCGGCCGGTGGCGGCGGCGGCGTTTGGCGACGCGGTGGCCTCGATCCAGCGCATCTTTGAGGAGCGCAGGCTGATGGAAGAGATACGGATGGCGGCCGGTCAGGCGGAGCCGGACTCCTACGGCCCGGAAAACGGCGCGGACGACTTCCTGCCCATGCAGACCAAACAGATCGTGATGTAGCGGGCGTTGCGTGAGGCGGCTCCACGCAACGCTGGGCTTGTATATTAGCCCCGTAGCAAAACCCCCGAGAACGCTGCACCCTGGTTGACTTGAGTGGGAAGCTGGCGCGCCGCTGCTGTCCCCCCCAACAAATCTTTATGGATTCTTTATGCCGGCCCCGCTACGGTGGATAGGCACTCATAAACCCTATCCCTTGGCAGGGAGGAGAACCACCGCATCATGAAGAAATACAAGCTCGAATACATCTGGCTGGACGGCAAGACACCCATTCCCGGACTGCGCGGCAAGACAACGATCAAGGCCTTCGACAAGGAGCCGACGCTGGCGGACATGCCGCTCTGGGGCTTCGATGGCAGCTCCACCCTGCAGGCCGAAGGCAAGAGCTCGGACTGCATTCTGAAGCCAGTTGCGCTCTATCCGGATGCGGCCCGCAAGGACGCGTTCATCGTGCTGGCGGAGGTGATGCATCCGGACGGGACGCCGCACCCCAGCAACATGCGCGCCACCATCAAGGACGATCCCGACTTCTGGGCGGGCTTTGAGCAGGAGTACTTCCTGTACAAGGACGGGCGTCCGCTGGGCTTCCCCGCCGATGGGTATCCGAGCATTCCGCAGTTTCCCTACTACTGCGGCGTCGGCTACAAGTACATGGGCTCGATCGCCCGGCAAATCGTCGAGGAGCACCTCGAACTCTGCCTCCACGCCGGCATCAACCACGAGGGCATCAACGCTGAAGTGGCCAAGGGCCAGTGGGAGTTCCAGATCTTCGCCAAGGGCTCGAAGAAGGCTGCTGACGATACCTGGACCGCGCGCTACCTGATGCTGCGACTCTGCGAGAAGTACGGGGTAGACATGGAACTGCACTGCAAGCCGATCAAGGGCGACTGGAACGGCAGCGGCATGCACACCAACTTCTCCAACAAGTACATCCGCGACACGGGCGGCAAGGCGTATCTGGAGTCGCTGATGAAGGCCTTTGCCGACAACGTGAAGGAGCACATCGAGGTATACGGTCCGGACAACCATCTGCGCCTGACCGGCCAACATGAGACGCAGGCGATCGACAAGTTCAGCTACGGTCTGTCGGACCGCGGCGCGTCAATCCGGCTGCCGGTGAACTTCATCAAGAACGGCTACAAGGGCTATCTGGAGGACCGCCGTCCGAACTCCGAGGCCGATCCATACCAGATCGTATCGCGGATTCTGAAGACGATCGACAGCGTGCCGCAGGCGTAAGTACTACAGCTCAACCGCCGCAACTTAGGGTGTGGCTGCTGGGAGGCCAGAGACGGGGCGTCCGGAGGGCGAAGAGCGGAGACTCTTCCCTTCCCGGCGCCCCTTCGTTCCGTTTCGGACTCCGATGCACCCGTATTATGATGGAGTTCTACCCCGACCATGGCTTTCTGCCACGCAAGGAAATTCAACACCGATACGGAGGAGCTGCATGTCTGAGTACCGCAACTTTCTGGCCCTGAGCTACGACGAGCTGGAAGAGATGAACCTGAAGGCCAAGGCCGACCGCCTGAGCCACGTGGATGCCGGCAAGATCCAGGAAGCGCGCCTGAAGTATTTAACCGACGAGAAGCGCATCAAGGCCGTAACGGTGATGTTCTCCGACCTCGAGGGGCGCATTCACCTGCTCGACTACGACAAGAAGTTCCTGGTGAAGAGCTACGACAACCTGACGTTCGACGGCTCGTCGATCCGCGGCTTTACCGCGCAGCATGAGAGCGACCTGCGGCTGGGCATCGACTGGAGCGCGTTCTATATGGTGCCGGCGGACGTCTTCGGCACGGGCAAGGCACTCGTCTTTGGCACGGTGATCGACAAGGGCGGCGAGCCGTACACCGGCGACATGCGCGGCGTGCTGCAGCGCTTCTCCGACAAGCTGTACAAGGACAAAGGCTGGACGCTGAACGCGGCCAATGAGATTGAAGGCTTTCTGTTCGCAGGCAAGGACGCGGAGAAGGATTACCACCGGACAGGCAAGTTCGAGTTTGTGAACACGGGCGGCTACTACCACTCGCTCCCGCTCGACCCGCTGCGCCAGTTCATCGACACCGCGGCCGAGGTGCAGCGCGCCATGGGCTTCGGCAATGAGAAGGACCATCCGGAGGTCGCGCCCAGCCAGTTCGAGATCAACTATGGCTATGGCGAGGTGGTTTCGGCGGCAGACCAGATCCAGCTGTACAAGCTGCTGTGCCGGCAGATCGCGAACAACATGGGCTACACGGCCAGTTTCCTGCCCAAGCCTGTGGTCGGCGTGAACGGCAGCGGCATGCACACCAACATGTCGATCTCCGAGGGCAAGACCAACCTGTTCTGGGACGAGAAGGGCCAGGAGAAGCTCTCGAAGGCCGGCTGGGAGTATGTCGACCGCATCCTGACCCATGGCCTGGACCTGTGCCTGATGCTGAACCCCAGCGTGAATGCCTATCGCCGGCTCGATCCGCACTTCGAGGCGCCGAACCAGTTGAAGGCTTCCGCGGTGGACCGAGGGTCGATGGTGCGGATCCCGATCGGCAACTCGAAGTCGATGCGCGTGGAGGTGCGGTCGGTGGCGCCGGATGCGAACCCGTACCTGGTGCTGTACTCGCTGTTCCGCACCGGCATTGAAGGCTCGACCTCGGACGTGAAGAACCTGCGCCAGGCGGAGCGATACCTGCCGGATAACATCTACGACGCTATCGCGGACTTCCGCGCGGCCGATTGGACCACGAAGATCCTGGGCGACGATGTGAAGGGCCGGTATGCCGACCTGAAGCAGGCTTCGGCGGACCGTTGCGCGCGAGCGCTGGGTACGTTTGTGAAGGGACCCGAGGTGCAGTACCACCACGAGGTCTATAACCAGGCGTTGTGGAACCTGTTCTAGGTCAGGCGTGGGTCAGGTTGAACAGATATGACCTCAAACGCCTACTGAGGCGTCTTCGCTGGTTAGCTGCGGCGATCTTGGAGGATAAGGCCCGAACGATCAGAGGGTAGGCCACGTCGATCGACGTGCAGGCGCTATTGGAGG